>JBJHCB010000270.1:0-2075 GCA_050485805.1 Gemmatimonadota bacterium
TCGGCCAGGGTGTCGATGACGGTGGGGATCATCTGCCGGGTGAGGGTGAAGGTGGAGTCGTGCTTGGGGTCGCACCCCACCTGGAGCACCCGTTTCCCCTGGAGGGCCAGGGCCGCCGACAGGTTCGAGGAGGTAGTGGACTTCCCGATCCCCCCCTTCCCGTAGACCGCCAGGACCAGGGCCCCGTCCATCCCCTCCTCCGGGTCCTGGTGGACCTGCAGGCTCCCTTCTCCGTCCCCGACGCTGTCCCGCCCCGGGGCGATGGGTAGTATCCCGTTGCCGCTCATGCCGCTGCCTCCGTTTCGATGCCTTCCAACCGGTCGTCCAGCTCGTCCACCGCGTCCCGCAGCGCGTCCAGCGTCTCCGGGTCCGGGTTCCAGTAGCCCCGCTCCGTGGCCTCCAGGAGGCGTTCCGCCACCCGGGAGGCGGCCTGGGGATTGAGCTCCGCCAGGCGGCGCCGCATCTCCTCGTCCAGGACGAAGGTCTCGCCCACCCCCTGGAAGACCCACTCGGGGACCGCCCCGGTGGTGGCGGACCACCCCACCTGGTTCGTGACCCGGGCCTCGATCTCCCGGACGCCCTGGTAGCCGTGGGCCAACATCCCCTCGATCCAGCGGGGGTTCAGGAGGCGCGTCCGGGCCTCCAGGTCGATCTGCTCCTCCAGGGTCCGGACCTTTCCCTCTCCCCGGGTCTCGTCGCCGATGTAGGCCGGAACCGCTGCGGGGGCGGAGCGCGCGGAGCGGGCCGCCCGGGTAAGGCCCCCCAGGGAGTCGAAGTACTGATCCAGATCCGACACCCCGGTCTCCACCGATTCCAGGTTCTGATAGGTGAGGTCCACCCCGGCCAGGATCCTCCGGAAGAGCTCGGAGGAGGCGCGTCCCCGGCCGTCCACACCGAAGGCGAATCCCTTCCGGCCCACGAAGCCCGAGGCCAGCTCCTCCTCCTCCGTCCAGCTCCCCGCGTCCACCATCTGGTTCACCTGGGCTCCGTAGGCCCCGTCGTCGTTGGAGAAGACCCGGAGCGCCGCCTCCTCCAGGGAGCAGCCGGCGGCCGCCATGTGCTCCAGGGCATGGCGCCGGACCGCGTTCTCCTCGGGGGGCTCCTGGGCGCCGGCGGCCAGGAGCGCCGCCTCGGCCAGGAGCTGCATCTGGAGGGGGAGGAGGTCCCGGAAGATCCCCGAGGCGGCCACCACCACATCCACCCGGGGGCGTCCCAGCTCCTCCAGGGGGATGAGGCGGGCGCCGGCCAGCCGCCCGTAGTGGTCGAAGCGGGGTTCGGCGCCCAGGAGGGAGAGGGCCTGGGCGATGGGGGCCCCTTCCCGCTTCAGGTTGTCCGTTCCCCACAGGACCAGCCCCACGGTCTCGGGGAGCCCGTGGCCATCGGCGCCATGGCGCTCCAGGATCCGCTCCGCCTGGCGACGCCCCTCCCGGAGGGCCCAGGGGGTGGGCATCCGCCAGGGGTCGAAGGCGGTGAGGTTCCGTCCCGTGGGGAGGAGATCCGGGGTGCGGAGGAGGTCTCCCGAGGGAGCCGGGGGGACCCAGCGGCCGTCCAGGGCCCGGACGATCCCATCCAGCTCGGCGCTCCCCCGGAGGTGGTCATCCATCTCCGCGGCCCGGCGGAGCAGGGCCTCGGCGTCCTCCGGCGCGCCGGCACCCACCTCCGCCAGCGCCGCCTGGACCCGGGACTCGGTGCCCCCCGTGGCGACGGCAATCCGACCGAGGGCGGGCCGGAGGGCTTCCGCCACCGCGTCCCCGGGCGGATCCCCGCCGGCGGGGTGGAGGATGGCCGCCTCCAGGAGTTCGGCCCGGGCCTCCGGGGGCTGCACCCGCCCCACGGCGTGGAGCCCATGGGGGATGAGGGACTCCTCCAGCTCCAGGAGCGCCCCGTGGAGCGCCATGACCCAGGCGTCTCCCGAATCCGGAGTGACGTGGGGAAGGAGCTCCAGCTCGGCGGCCAGCACCCGGGCCGCCTCCATCCCCTCCTCCCGCTCCCGGGCGCCGGCGTCGGGAGGGAGGCTCCGGAGCCGGTCCACCGTGCCCCGGAGATCCAGGAGTTCCCGGTAGAGCCCCTGTCTC
>JBJHCB010000270.1:2085-3960 GCA_050485805.1 Gemmatimonadota bacterium
CAGCCATGGTACCCTCGGACGGGTTGTTGGCGGCGTAGAGGTAGACCAGGGGAGTGGCCCCCAGGAGCCGTTCGGGCCAGCATCCGTCTCCCAGTCCCACGTGCTTCCCCGGCATGAACTCCGCCGCCCCGTGGGTGCCGAAGTGGAGGATGGCGTCGGCGCCGAAGTCCTCCCGGATCCAGCGGTAGAAGGCGGAGAAGGCGTGGGTGGGGGCGAAGCCGCCCTCGAAGAGGAGGCGCATGGGATCCCCCTCCCATCCAAAGGGGGGTTGGATCCCCACGAACACCTCGCCGAAGGCCACGCCCTGCACCAGGAGGTGGCTGCCGTCGGTGAGGCTCTTCCCCGGGGCGGGACCCCACACCGCCTCGAGTTCCCGGAGATGGGGCTCCCGGGCCACGTGGTCGTCCACGGGGATGCGGTGGTGGACGTGGGCCGCCGTCCCGAAGCGCTCCCGGTTCCCCCCCAGCACCCGGTCCCGGAGCCCATCTCCATCTTCGGGAAGGTCCGCCACCCGGTACCCCTCGTCCCGGAGGCGGGTGAGGGTGGCGTGGAGGGAGGCCCAGACGTCCAGGAAGGCCGCCGTCCCCACCGCCCCGGCGTTGGGGGGAAAGTTGAAGAGAACCACCGCCAACCGACGCTCGTCCCGGGACTTCCGCCGGAGGCGCACCCATCCCGCCACCCGCTCTGCCGCCCGCTCCACCCGCTCCGGGAGGGGGAGGAGGTCCGGGCCCTCCGCCGGGGACCGGCCGGCGAAGACCGTTGCCCCCACCGCCCCGTCCAGCTCGGGAAGGGCCACGTTGAGGGCCGACTGGAGGGGGGTGAGGCCCCGGGGATCGTCCCGCCAGGCCTCGGTGGTCTGGAACTCCAGGGGCTGGAGGACCAGGTAGGGAACGTCCAGGCCCCCCAGGAGCTCCCGGGCCCGATCCGTATCGCTGTAGGCGGGTCCCCCCACCAGGGAGAACCCGGTGAGGGAGACCAACGCCTCCACCCCGACGCCCCCACCGCCGCTCCGGAACCAGCGCTCCACCACCGGGCCGTTGTCCAGCCCGGCGGCAAAGGCGGGAAGGACCCGGAACCCCCGGGCCTCCAGGGCCCGGATCACCGCGTCGTAGTGGGCCGTGTTGCCGGCCAGGAGGTAGGAGCGCATGAGGAGGAGGCCCACCGTGGGGGCCTCCCCGTCCCCCGGGAAACCGGGGAGGTCCTCCAACCGCTCCGTCATCCCGCCGTGGGGAAGGCTGGGATGGTAGAGTCCCGAGTCGGGGTACTCCCGGGGCGCCGCCTCCCGCCCGGACGCCACCTCCCGGCAGGCCCGGGCCATCTCCTCCGGACCATAGCGGCCCACCAGGAAGCCCATCATCCGCTCCAGGTTCTCCGGAGAGCCGGAGAGCCAGTACTGGAGGGACAGGAAGTAGGCGCGTACGTCCTGGGCGGGGCCCGGGATGAAGCGGAGGATCTGGGGGATCCGACGGAGCATCCGGAGCTGCCGCTTCCCCGCGTCCCCCCCTGCACCGCTCCCCCCCCCTCCCCGGAGCTTCTTCAGGAGCCCCCTGAACCAGGACTTGCCCCCCGCCGGATCCCCCTCGGCTGCGTCCCCTCCCATGGAGAAGCGGCCCATCCGGGTGAGGCGGGTCACCGGTCCCTCGGAGAGGAGGCAGACGAGGGCCCGGTAGCGCTCCCGGTGCTCCCGGATCAGGGGAAGGATGACCCTGGAGTGCCGGGGCAGGAACATCTGGCTCACCACCACCAGGTCCGCCGCGGCCAGGGCCTCGCGACACCGGGCCTCCGCCGCCGGGTCGTCGTCCCATTCCGCCGCCACGTGGAGCTCCACCTCGAGACCCGGACACCGGGCCGCGAGCCGCCCTCCGGCGCGCTGGA
>JBJHCB010000271.1:0-3952 GCA_050485805.1 Gemmatimonadota bacterium
GGGAGCGGCCGCCTTGAGCCCCGCCACCACCACCACCGCACTGGCCAGGGTCAGGAGAAACCTGGCCCCCGGTCCCCACTCCCATGGTCCGGACATCGTCGTTCGGGCTCCCACCCGCTCAGGTCGTTGCACGTTCCCCCGGTCCCCTCCCCCGGGGAGGCCCCGAAACGGGGCGGGGCGTCTCAAGTCTATCCGCGTTCCAGGTAGGGGGCCACCTCCCGGGCCGCAGCCCGGGCATGGCGCCCCGCCCTGGAGAGGAGAGGACACGGCTCCCCTTCGTTCGAACCCTCCCGCGGTGGTCCAGGGTCCCCAGGGGCGGGAATCAGGCAAGGACGCGGGAGGGGACCCCTTCCTCCCGGAGGTGGTATCCCAGGGCGAGCGCGGCCTGGCCGCCGGCCACCACCACCACCGCCTGGGGGAAGGACTCCCCCTCCCCACCCCGTTCCCCATCCGCCATGGATCGCCCCCGCATCCCCCTGGACGACGCCCGCCTCCTGGCCCAGTGCCGGGTGGACACGTTCCGCTCCGGGGGGAAGGGCGGCCAGCACCAGAACACCACGGAGAGCGGGGTCCGCCTCACCCACCGGCCCACCGGCATCGTGGTGACGGCCCGGGACGAGCGGAGTCAGCACCGGAACCGCCAGATCGCCCTGGATCGGCTCCGGAAACGCCTCCGGGAGCGGAGTCAGACCCGGAAGAAGCGCATTCCCACCGCCCTCCCCCCCCGGGAGAAGCGGAAGCGCCTGGAGGAGAAACGGAAACGGAGCCGGCGGAAGCAGGACCGGAAGCCCCCGGGAAGGGAGGACTGACGCCGGCCCCACCTTTATCCGGCCCCGCTCACCCCTCCACTCATCCGCTCCATGAAGGCCCGCTCCGCAGAGGAGAGGGCGGGAATCCCGTACGCCTCCGCCTTGGCCAGGATCCGGTCGAACTCCTCGCGGTTCAGGGGGTGGAGGAGCTCCGGGTCCACCTGGCGCCACCGGTTCAGGTCCCGGGGCGATGGGCGCGACGGGAGGCTCGCCGCCTCCACCCGCCGCCGGAACCGTTCGGCCGGGGAGTTCCGCTCCATGACCTTCAGGAAGATCCACCCCCCGGCGAAGCCCCCCAGATGGGCGAAGTGGGCCACGTTCCCCCCGGCTCCCGTGAGGCCGGCCCAGATGGAGAATCCGGCCAGGAAGAGCACCAGGACCCGGGACTCCACCGGGAGCACCCCCCAGATGTAGATCCGCTCCTTCGGATAGTACCGGGCAAAGGCCAGGAGCACCCCGAACACCGCCCCCGACGCACCGATGATGGTGGCGTGGGGGGTGAAGATGGAGAGGGCCGCCCCCGCCAGCCCGCTGGCGACGTAGAGCCCCAGGAATCGTGCCCCTCCAAGGCGCGCCTCCAGCCGGGGCCCGAAGAAGAAGAGGGCGATCATGTTGAAGAGGAGGTGGAGGAAGCCCCCGTGGAGGAACATGTAGGTGAGGGGCGTCCAGGGCCGGGCGAGCACCGAGGCCGCCTGGAACCCAAGCCAATAGGCCCAGAGCCCCAGGCTGGGGAGGGTGACGATGAAGGCGAAGACGTTGGCCAGGAGGAGCCGGAGGACCCAGGGCGTCATGAAGGCAGGACGGGACTCGTGGAGATGCTGGACAGGAGGAACGGAGGACGCCTCCCCCGCACGGGGACGGAGGCCTCTCCGGGAACGCCTCCGGGAGCGGATGGATGGGCCCGGCAGGATTCGAACCTGCGACCGTGGGATTATGAGTCCCCTGCTCTAACCACCTGAGCTACGGGCCCGACGCCCCGCAAGGTAGGGGGGAACCCCCCACCTGATCCACCCCGGGGATGTCGCGGGAAGGGGCAGTGCCGCCGTTCGGTGCGCCCCCCCGCCCACTGCCATCCCACCCGGTCACACCCCGGCGTACGGAGGGGCTCCGGCGATCCCTTCGCAGGAGCCCCATGTCCACGTCTCTCCCCTCCCCCAGGGCGCCCCCCGATTCCCCGGGAAGGCCGCCGGGAAAGGGGAGGGGGTCAGAGGGTGTAGCGGAGCCGGGCGGCCACGCCCTCGCCTTCGGTGTCCAGGCGGGAGGCGGCGTCGGTGGAGAGCTCCTCCACCTCGGCGTGCTGCTCGAAGGCCGCCCCCACCAGGTGGTCGGCGAAATCCGGGTTCGCACGGATGAAGCCCCTGGAGAGGAAGAGGGTGTCCACCCGGGCCTCCTTCAGGGCCTTCTCCACGGCGTCCACCCCCAGGGCGCCCCGGCCGCCGGAGCGGGCCAGGTCCACCACGTCGGCCAGGAGCCGCTCCTGGATGGACTGGTTCAGTTCGGAGGCGGCCTGTTCCAGGGCATCCCGGACCTCGGCCTCCGTCATCTCCACCCGGAGATGGGTCCGCTCGATGGCCCGGTCCCGCACCTGCTGGGGGAGGTGGTCCCGGAGCTGGTTCACCGCTTCCTGCGATCCCCCCAGGACCACGTGGGCCTGGGTCCCGGCCCGCTCCATCACCCGATCAGTGAGTTTCTTGATCATCCGCTCCGACCCCACCCCCAGGTAGTTCTGGGCAGCATCGGTTCCCGTCTTCCCCCGGACCCCGGAGTGGGCCGTGGGACGCTTGGACACGTTCACGTCGGTCAGATCCCCGAGGAACGTCTCTGCGTTCAGGTTCTCGGGCTCCTCCAGGCTGCCTCCCCGGTACTCGAAGATCCGCGCCCGCCGGGAGTCCACCAGGATGGCCAGGACCAGGCGCTCCTGCTTCAGGGCCCGGACGTACGGGGCCACGCGGATCCCGTTCTCCCACCGCACCAGATCGGGCATGGGCACCCGGACCGCTCCGGCGTGGACGAGCCCCTCGTCGGTGGCGAACCCCACCCACCCCCGGTCCGGGAGGAAGTTGTCGAAGTCGGCCAGGGAGTCCTGGATCTCGTCCAGGGCGCGGTCGAAGGCCGCAGCCTCCCCTCCCTCGCCGTTCACCCGCTTCCGGGCGTCGGACACCTGTTGGTCCAGCCGACGCCGCCAGGCCTTCCGCTCGGCGAAGTCGGTGGCCTTGCCGTCCAGGTAGACGCTCAGCACCGGCTTCTGCCTGAGATTCCGGTAGAGGTCCACCAGCTCGTCATGGGTCAGCATGCTCCTCCTTCGTGTGCAGGTGCGATGGATCCGCGGATCGGCCCCTTTCTGTTCTTCACCTCGGCTCCGACGGGGTTCCGGAGCGGGGGGAGGAGGGCCACCGGGTTCCCGGTCTCCGCACGAGGCACCCCGTGGGAGACCCCCCTGTAGATTCGTCTCGGGAAGGGGTCCTGTCCACCATCGTGGGCGCCCACCGGGTTGGCACTCCGGTGCCCTGCCCCACCGCCCCTACCGGGTGCCGAAGAGACGATCCCCCGCATCCCCCAGACCGGGGACGATGTACCCCTTGGCGTTCAGCTCCCGGTCCAGGGCCGCGGCGTAGACCGGCACCTCGGGATGGGCCCGGGTGAAGGTCTCCACCCCCTCCGGAGCCGCCACGATGCACATGAACCGGACGGCGCCGGCCCCCTTCTCCTTCAGGAGCCGGACCGCCTCCACCGCCGACCCCCCGGTGGCCAGCATGGGGTCCACCACCACGAAGGTGCGTTGCCGTGGATGGGGAGGGATCTTGAAGTAGTAGGTCGTGGGCTCCAGCGTCTCCTCGTCCCGGAAGAGCCCCACGTGGCCCACCCGGGCCCCCGGGACCAGGCGGAGCACGGCGTCCACCATCCCGAGTCCGGCCCGGAGGATGGGCACCACCACGAGCTTCTTCCCCCGGATCTTCCGGCAGGAGGTGGTCTCCAGGGGGGTCTCCACCTCCACCTCCACCAGGGGGAGATCCCGGGTGACCTCGTAGGCCATGAGGGTGGTGATCTCGTCCACGAGCTCACGGAAGAGCTTCTTCGAGCTCCGCCGGGATGGGAGATGGCTGAGCTTGTGCTGGTTGAGGGGGTGGTCCAGGACGGTGAGG
>JBJHCB010000272.1:0-3946 GCA_050485805.1 Gemmatimonadota bacterium
TCCGGGACTCGCCCCGGCCGATTCCATGAACCTGGATGTCCGGCCGGTCCTGGCCCCGGAACGCCTGCCCCGCTCCCCGCTGGGTCCGCCCCTCCGGGCCCAGGGAACGCGGCTGGCCCCCGGATACTTTGCCCCGGGGGGGGAGCGCGAGGTGGAGGTGGCCATGACCCGCTACCTCCGGGAGGTGCTGCGCGGGGAGGATGCCCGGGGCGATCCCGTCTCCGGGGTCCTCTCCCTCCTCACCTTCCCGGAGCCCGCCTCCCTGGGGGTGGCCACCTTCGCCGGACCGGGAACCGACGCCCGACCCCGACTCCGGATCATCCTGACCCTCTCCGAGGGAGTCACCCTCCCATGATCCGCCTCCTCCCCAGGGTCCTCTTTCCGGGGGCCGCGCTCCTGGTCCCGGTCCTTGCGGTGGCGCCCTCACCGGTGGCCGCCCAATCCCTCCTCTCCGCCTCGGGGCTCGGCGTCCCGGTGGAGGCCCCCGATGGACGATCCCGGATGCTGGGGAACGTGGGGGTGGCCCTTTCCGGCTCCGCCCTCCTCCCCAACGACCCAGCCTCCGCCGGGTGGGCCCTCCTTCCGGGGATCACCGTCTCCGGACAGGCGGGCGGGGAGGAGTTCCCGGACGGCGGGACCGCCTACCAGTCCCGCTTTCCGTTCCTGGGCGTGGTCTATCCCTACGGCGAGCAGGTCTTCTCCCTCGCGGTCTCCGGGGTCTTCAGCCAGGAGTGGGACGTGGAGGTGGATCGGACCCTGGACTTTGCCGGGGACCCGGTCCGGGCGGTGGATCGGTTCGAGGGACGGGGCGGGGTCGCGGCGGCCCGGCTGGGGGTGGCCCGGCGGCTCTTCGAGGACCGGGTCTCGGTGGGGGTGAGCGCGGGCACCCACCTGGGGTCCGTGGAACGGCGCTTCAGCCGTGAGCTCGACGTGGAGGACGTGGGCCCCGAGGTGGAGCCCTTCGAGCAGGAAGGGGTCTGGCGCTCCTCGGGGCTCACCGCGGCGGCGGGGGCGCACTGGGATGTGACGCCCCTCATCCGGGTCGGTGGATCCGTCACCTGGTCCGAGGATCTCCGCCTGACTCCCGCCGCCGCCACCGATGGAGCCGGCCAGCAGGTCCCCCTTCCCCTGGAGCTCCGGGGAGGGGTGTTCGCCACCCTGACCCCGGGCCTCGGGCTCGCGGCCTCCGTCTACCGGGCGGACTTCTCCGACGCCGCCGCGGCGCTGGGAGATGCCTCCGCGCCGGGCGTGGTCTGGCAGTGGGGGGGCGGCCTGGAGTGGTCCGGGGCCACCCTCCTGGGACGTCGCTTCCCCATGGGGGTGGGATATCGGAGCCGCGACCTCCCCTTTTCCTTCCTGGGGGAGGCGGCCCAGGAGACGGCGCTGAGCGGCGGGGTGGGGATCCATCTCGCAGACGCGGAAGACACTCCCCTGGCCCGCCTCCACGTGGGGTTCGAGACGGGGACCCGCACCGCGGGCGCCCTGTCGGAGGAGTTCTGGCGGACCACCTTCACCCTCCGGCTCTCCGGGCGGTAGCTCCACCATGCAGGTCTCCATCCGCACCTTCGGTTGCAAGGCGAACCAGTACGACGGGGAGCGGATGCGGCAGGAGCTGGAGGCCCGGGGGGCGGTCCACGCCGACCACTGGGGGGAGGCCTCGGTCTGTGTCGTGAACACCTGCACGGTGACGAACCAGGCCGATGCCGAGGCCCGGCGCTTCATCCGCCGGGTCCGCCGGGAGAACCCCGGGGTGCGGGTGGTGGTGGTGGGATGCTCCGCCGCGCTCCGGGCCTCGGAGTACCGGGGGATGCCTGAGGTGGCCGGAGTGGTGGAGGGGCACGATCCCCTGGCGGTGGCCGACGCCGTCGGGGCGCTCCCGGGGGCCCCCTCCGGGCCCGGACCCGCCGGAGATCCGGTCCTGGTTCAGCTGGGCACCCGGAAGGGGCTGGACGCCATGGATCAGGAGCCCGTGGGCGGGGAGATCCTCTTCCGCCGGGAGGGGGCCACCCGGGGGTGGCTCAAGATCCAGGACGGGTGCGACCGGAAGTGCAGCTTCTGCGCCACCCGCCTGGCCCGGGGAGCCAGCCGCTCCCGGTCCCCCTCCCAGGTCGTGGCCGAGGCCCGGGCCCTGGCCACTGTCCACCCGGAGCTGGTCCTCACCGGGATCCACATCGGCCACTACGGGCGGGACCTGCCGGAGCCCACCTCCCTGGGCGGCCTCCTGGCCGAGCTCCTGGAGCGGGTCCCGGGCGTGCGCTTCCGCCTGGGGAGTGTGGAGGCCACGGAGGTAGACGATCTGCTTCTGGAACTCCTGGCCGGCTCCGGAGGACAGGTGGCGCCCCATCTCCACATGCCTCTGCAGAGCGGTGCGGACCCTGTCCTCCGACGGATGCGCCGTTGGCACACCCGGGACGACTACCGGAGCCGGGCGCTGGAGATCGTCGAGGCTATGGCGGCCCACGGCCCCACCACCCGGACCGGTGGGCCGGTCCTGGGGCTCGGCGCCGACATCATCACGGGGTTCCCGGGGGAGACGGACGCCGACCACCGGGCCACCGTGGCGCTGGTGGAGGAGCTTCCCTTCACCTACCTCCACGTCTTTCCCTTCTCCCCCCGGGAGGGGACGCCGGCGGCCGAGCTGGTCCGGGAGATGCCGGTGCCCCAGCGGGTGGCCGCGGAGCGGGCCAGGGAGCTGCGGGAGATGGGGCAGGCCAAGGGGGAGGCGTACCTGGCGTCCCGGGTAGGCGCCCCGGTGGAGGTGGTGGTGGAGGGGGAGCGGCCCGATGGCACGGCCTTCGGGCTCACGGAGGACTACGTGAGGCTCCCGGTGGAGGGGGGACAAAGCGGGGAAGGACGCCGGGCCCGGCCCGGGGTCATCGAGCGGAATGGCGCGAGGTTCTTCGTGCGTCTCCCCGACCTCGAGGAGGCGGGCGGCGCCTGATCCCCGCCTCAGCCCCGCTGCACCTCCCACTCCCGGCACACCGAGTAGAGGGCCGGGATCACGAAGAGGGCCTGGAGCATGGCGGTCACGAGCCCTCCCACGAGGGGGGTGGCGATCCGGTGCATGGTGGCTGCGCCCATCCCCCTATGCCAGGGGAGGGGGAGGAGGGCCAGGATGTCCGAGACCACCGTCATGAGGATCGGCCGGAGGCGCTGGCTCGCCCCCTCCGCCACGGCGGCCCGGATCTCCCCTGGAGCCGCCCGGCCGCCTCGGCCACGTACCCGCCCAGGTCTCTCCCTCTATCCAGGGAAATCCGCACCGCCTGCACCGCCTCCCGGTGCCGAGCACCTCCCGGAGTATGGCCTCGGCTTCGACCCCCAGCGGCTGGAGCTCCTCCAGGTCGGGACCGAGGATCTGGACCCCCATCGGCGGGAGCACCCGCCGAGCCTCCTGCAGCGCACGGGAGCGTCCGTCAGGATCGGTGATGCCGTCCAATCCCTGGAACCCCGGACCGTGTCCCTTACGTGCGGGACGGGGTTGGGCAGGCGAGGCCGTGAGGCTCCCCGACCGGCGGTGATCCGTCGGGACGCGACCCCTCGACCGCACGTCCCGGCGGTGGATGGGTGGGGGCCGTCCGGGGTCCCCGGGGCTCCAGCCCGTGGCGCCCGCCTCCTCGCGGGGTCATCGCGTCTGGTCCAGGGGCTCTGACTCCAGGGCCGCCCGGAGCTCCGGCTCCTCCCTCCAGATGACGAAGCCCATGGCCAGCGCCGCCAGGAGGTTCCCCACGGCGATGGCCCACCAAGTGAGGGCCGAGAGGACGAAGGCAGCGAGGATGGACATGACCGCGATGAAGAGGGCTTGGAAGATGACGAACGCAAGGACCACGGCGAGGATCAGGGGGGGACGTGTCCGGGCCCGGCGGGCCAGGGCTGCGGCCAGCACGCCCAGGAGGGTGAACGCGCCCACGTGCAAGGCGGTGTACCCGGCCACCGCGGCCAGCAGGAC
>JBJHCB010000273.1:0-3932 GCA_050485805.1 Gemmatimonadota bacterium
ATCCAGCTCCTCCAGGCTCCGGACCTCCACCTCCACGGGAAGACCGGACCGGTTGGCCCGGGCCACCGCATCGACGGCGGCCTCCAACCCCCCGGCGGCGGCCACGTGGTTCTCCTTCACCAGGACCATGTCCCAGAGCCCCATCCGGTGGTTCTCTCCCCCTCCCGCCCGGACCGCCGCCTTCTCCAGCCGGCGCCAACCCGGTGTGGTCTTCCGGGTGTCCATGATCCGGGCTCCGGTCCCCGCCACCGCCTCGACGAAGGCCCGGGTGAGGGTGGCGATCCCCGACAGCCGGCCCAGGAAGTTGAGGGCGGTCCGTTCGGCGGTGAGGAGGGAGGCGGTGGCTCCCTCCGCCTCCAGCACCACCTCCCCCGACCGGACACGGGTTCCCTCCCCCACCCGGGCGAGGAGCCGGAGGCGGGGATCCACCTGGCGGAACGACTCCAGGGCCGCGTCCAGCCCCGCCACCACCGCGTCCTGCTTGGCCACCACGCGGGCCCGGGAGGTGGCACCCGACGGGACGGTCCAGTCGGTGGTCCGGTCCCCGTCGCCCACGTCCTCCTCCAGCGCCTGGCGGACCAGGGCCTCCAGCGCCGGGCCCGGCTCGATCTCCGGCGGGGCGCTCCCCCCTGCCTCCTTCCCTCCCTCCACCTGCCTCACCCCGCCCCTCCCCGCTCCGCCAGGATCCGGCTGTAGTGTGCCTCGTACTCCCGGACCACGCGGTCGGCGGAGAAGCGCTCCACGGCCGACGACCGGGCCCCTCGGCTCGCCGCGGCCCACGCCGCCTCGTCCGCCAGGAGGCGGATCCCCGCCTCGGCCATCCCCTCCACGTCGCCCACGGGGAGGAGGTGCCCGGTGACCCCCTCGTCCACCACCTCCGGGAGCCCTCCCACCCGGGAAGCCACCACCGGAACGCCGCACGCCATGGCCTCCAGAGCGGCCAGCCCGAAGGACTCGGAGGCGGAGGGGAGGAGGAAGAGGTCGGCGCAGGCCAGGAGCTCCTCCACCGCCGTGTGCTTCCCCAGGAAGACCACGTCCTCTTCCACCCCCTCCTCCCGGGCCGCCGCCTGGGCCCTGGGCCGCTCGGGGCCGTCCCCCACCATCACCAAGCGGGCCGTCACGCTCCGGCGGATGCCGGCGAAGATGCGGACCACGTCCTCGACCCGCTTCACGGCGCGGAAGTTGGAGACGTGCATGACGATCTTCTCCCCCTGGGGAGCCAGGGTGGCCCGGTGGCAGGGTTCCAGGTCCCGGCGGTAGCGGTTCGGGTCGATGAAGTTGGGGATCACCTCGATGCGCTCCCCCGGCACTCCGAAGTTCGCCTCGGTCTCGTCCCGGAGGTACCGGGAGACGGCGGTGAGGCCGTCGGAGCGGAGGATGGAGAACCGGGTGATGCTCTGGAAGGAGGGGTGCTGCCCCACCAGGGTGATGTCCGTGCCGTGGAGGGTGGTGACGATGGCCGGTCCCGGGGAACCGCCCAGCATCTCCCGGGCGATCCAGGCGGACGCGGCGTGGGGGATGGCATAGTGGACGTGGACGAGGTCCAGGCCGTGGGTCTCGGCCACCTCGTGGATGGAGACCGCCAGGGCCAGGGAGTAGGGCGGATGCTCAAAGAGGGGATACTGGTCCATCTCCACCTCGTGGAAGTAGACCCGCTCCCGGAATCCCACCAGGCGGAAGGGCTGCTCGTAGGAGATGAAGTGGATCTCGTGCCCCCGGGCCGCCAGTTCCAGCCCCAGCTCGGTGGCCACGGCCCCCGAGCCCCCATAGGTGGGGTGACAGGTGATTCCGATCCTCACGGTGTCCTCGATGCCATGGGCTCCCTCTCCTCCCCTCGTCGTGGGCGCAGCTCCGGTGCGCGCCGTCCGGTCCCGCCCCTACCCTCCCCCCCGTGCCCCCGTCCCGCCGCGCCACCACTCCAGGACCTCCGCCACCTGGTCCCGGAGGGGGGCGTCGGCCCGGATCTCCCGCACCTCTCCCGAGAGCTGCCCACGGAACCAGGTGAGCTGGCGCCGGGCGTACCCACGGGTCACCCGCTGCACCTCCGCCACCGCATCCTCGGGGGAGAGCTCTCCCCGGAGGACCGCCGCCGCCTCCCGGTACCCCGTTCCCGTCATCCCGGGGTGCGAGGGGCCATACCCCCGGGCCAGGAGACCCTCCACCTCCTCCAGGAGGCCGGTGCGGAACATGGCCCGGGCCCGCTCGTCGATCCGGCGGTAGAGCTCGTCCCGGGGGCGCTCGAGGAGGACCACCCTCACGGAAACCGCGGCCCCGTCCTCGGGAGCATGCCGGTGCCACCAGGAGAGGGGCCGACCGCTCAGGAGGGCCACCTCCAGGGTCCGGGAGAGCCGCTGTGGCCCGCCCGCCGCCGCCACCTCCGCCCGGTCCGGGTCCAGGCGCGCCGCCCACCGGGCCAGCTCCTCCCTGGGCCGATCTCCCAGCCACCTCCGGAGCCTCTCCCGGCGCCCGGGATCCAGCTCCGGCTCCTGGAAGACCGGCTCGGTGAGGGCCCGGAGGAAGAACCCCGTCCCCCCCACCAGGAGGGGGAGTCGCCCCCGGCCGCGGATCTCCCGGATCCACCCCCGGGCATCCCGGGCGAAGCGCCCCGCCGAGTATCGCTGGTCCGGGTCCACCAGGTCCAGTCCGTGGTGGGGGATCCGGGCCCGGTGGACCTCCGCCACCTTGTCCGTCCCCACGTCCATCCCGCGGTAGACCTGCCGGGAGTCCATGGAGATGATCTCCCCGTCCAGGACCCCGGCCAGGGCCAGGGAAAGGGCGGTCTTCCCCGACGCGGTGGGACCCACGACGGCCAGGGCCGGCCCCTGGGCTCCCGGTTCCCCGGGTCCTGAGCGGCCGGCGCCCCTCACCGCCCGAACTTCCGCTCCAGCTCCCCCCGGGAGAGGCGGACGGTGGTGGGGCGTCCGTGGACATCGTGGTAGGGGAGGCGGGTGGCGAAGAGCCGATCGAAGAGCTCCTGCATCTCCCGGCCGTCCAGGGCCTGGCCCGCCTTGATGGCGGCCTTGCACGCGAAGCTCATGGCCAGGCGCTCGTGCTGGTTCCGGGCCGAACGGACCAGCTCCGAGCCGTGGGTGAGCTCCTCCACCATCTCACGGAAGCATCCCTCGGCGTCGAAGTAGGGATGGGGGTTCGGGACCGCATGGAGGATCACCGCATCCCCCCCGAAGAGCTCCACCTCGAAGCCGGTGCGATGGAGGAGCCCCTTCAGGTCCTCCACGAGGCGGACCTCGGGAGGAGTCAGGCGGACGGTGAGGGGGAAGAGGAGTCGCTGGCCCCCGGTCTCCCCCTCGTCGAAGCGGGCCATGATCCCCTCGAAGAGCACCCGCTCGTGGGCCGCGTGCTGGTCGATGAGGAGGATCCCGTCCCGGACCTCGGCCAGGATCCACGATCGATGCACCTGCCAGAGCCGGGGCCGGTCCAGCCCTCCCACCTCCACCTGCTCCGGAAGGGAGCCGGCGGACCAGTCCTCGCCCCCCTCTCCGGCCTCCGCCTCCCGGCCGGACAGGGAGAGGAAGAGGGCCATCTGGTCGTCCGGCCCTCCGTCCCCCGGTCCCGAGGGGGCGCCAAGGGCCCCGGCCCCCCAGGCCCCCGAGGGAGAACGCTCCCGCCCCACCGCCGCCCGGCCCGGGTCCTGCTGGGGCGGCGCGGGCCCGTGGAGGGAGGCCGCACTGGCCTCACCGGCCAGCGCTTCCCGCACCCCTTCCTCCACCAGGCGCTCCACCCCGCCCCGGTCCCGGAACCGGACCTCCGCCTTGGTGGGGTGGACGTTGACGTCGACCTCGCGCGGATTGACCTTCAGGAACAGCACCGCGGCGGGCCAGCGCTGACGCGCCATGAGATCGCCATAGCCCGCGCGGACGGCGCCGATCAGCGCCCGGTCGCGCACCGGGCGGCCATTGACGAAGAGAAAGAGA
>JBJHCB010000274.1:0-3526 GCA_050485805.1 Gemmatimonadota bacterium
CGGCGCCTGCGTGGCGGCCTGTCCCAACGCTTCCGCCATGCTCTTCACCGCCGCCAAGGCGGCCCACCTCTCGTACCTCCCCCAGGGCCAGCCGGAGCGGTTGGAGCGCGCGCTGGAGATGTCGGGGCAGCACGACGAGGAGGGGTTCGGAAACTGCACGAACCACGGAGCGTGCCAGGAGGCCTGTCCCAAGGGGATCAGCGTGGACTACATCGCCCGCCTGAATCGGGACGTGCTCAGGGGATCCCTCCGGGGCGCGGGAGCGTAGACGGGATCCGGGGCCTGGGTCCCGGGCTGAGCCGGCACCTTGCCGGATCCCCTCGTCCGTCCCTACGATCCCCGTCCGCCCCAGGGTGCGCCGCCCGCCCCTCCCGTCCGCTCGCCCCAGGTCCCCGGATGAACCGCCGTCGCCCCTCCGTCCACGCCGAACCCGCCGGCCGCGGAGCGCCCCCGCAGGAACCCGTCCCGCAGGGGGTGCAGACCCCCGTCCCGCAGGGCGTTTGGGGAGGAGGGAGCCTCGGGTGGGCGGTGGCCCTCATCCTCTCCTCCGCCATGGCCTGTGGGGGGAACCCCGGGGGAGCCCACGCCGACCTCATCCTCACCGGGGGAATCGTCTGGACCGGAGACGACGCGCACCCCCGGGCCGAAGCGGTGGCGGTGGCTGGGAACCGGATCCTGGCGGTGGGCAGCCAGGGCGAGGTGGATGGCCATCGGGGGCCGGAGACCCGGGTGGTGGAGCTCGGCGGGCGGTTCGTCGCTCCCGGGTTCATCGACAACCACACCCATTTCAACTCGGCTGGCGCCCTCCTCCTAGGCGCGAATCTCCTGGATGTCTCCGACGCCGAGGGGCTCCGGAGCCGGATCGCCGAGGCCTCGGCCCGCCTCCCGTCCGGGGCATGGATCACCGGCGGGGACTGGGGAGCCTACGAGGAGTGGGAGATGGGGAGCGCAGGACAGGAGGGGAGGGAAGGGGAGGAGCGCTTCGACCCCGACCGGTCCCTTCTCGACGACCTCACTCCCGAACGACCGGTCCTCATCAACCGGTGGGACCGTTCCGCCTTCCTGGCCAACGGGGCAGCCCTGGAGGCCGCCGGGGCCACGTGCGCCTGGGACGGGGTGGAGTGCGCCGACGGGACCCCCACGGGACGGATGGACCCCGCCGCAGCGGCACGGATCCGGGAGGCCATCCCCCCGAAATCCCTGGAGCTCCGGATGGCGGAGGCCAGGGCCGCCCTGGAAGACCTCCGGGGGTACGGCGTGACCACCATCCACGACAACACGCCTCCGGAGATGTTCCCGGTGTACCAGGCCCTCCTGGAGGCGGGGGAGCTCACCACCCGGATCCATGCCCGGCCCATCCTGGACCGCTTCGCCCACCAGGCGGCGCTGGGGCTGCCCCGGAACTTCGGGTCGGACTGGATCGTCCTGGGGGGGTTCAAGGGCTTCGTGGACGGGATCATGGGGAACTCCACGGCCATGTTCCACGAGCCCTTCCATCACACCGGAGGATTCGGGCAGTGGCGGGACATGATGGACCCGCCCGGGAACATGGAGCGGCTCCTCCTGGAGGCGGACCGGGCCGGGTACTGGCCCCAGGTCCATGCCGTCGGGGACCTGGCCATCGACACCCTCCTGGCGCTCTATGAACGGGTGGAGGAGGTGAACGGCCCCCGGCCGGACCGGCGTTTCCGGGTCATCCACGCCCAGCACCTCCAGGGTCCCGAGACGGCGGAGCGGATGGCGGCGGTGGGGGCCATTGCCGAGGTACAGCCCTTCCACGCCATCGACGACATGCGGTGGATGGAGGAGCGCATCGGTCCGGAGCGGATCCGGTGGACCTACGCCTTCCGCACCCTCCACGAAGCCGGCGTGGTCCTCTCCTTCGGCAGCGACTGGCCCGGAACCAATGCCGCGTGGTATACGGCCAACCCCCTCATGGGGATGTATGCCGCGGTGATGCGGCAGACGCCGGAGGGAGAACCGGAGGGGGGTTGGATCCCGGAGGAGCGGATCGACGTGGAGACCGCCCTCCGGGCCTACACGGTGAACAACGCCTGGGCCGAGGGGAAGGAGGAGGTGAAGGGCCGGATCGTGCCGGGCCATCTGGCGGACCTGGTGGTCCTGGATCGGAATCCCCTGGAGGTGGAGCCTTTCCAGCTCCAGGGGGTTCGAGTGGACCTGACCATCGTCGACGGTCGGGTCGTCCATGAACGGAGAGGTGATCCATGAGTTCCCCGAAGTCCCGGGCCCCGCGGCCCTTGTCGTTCCGAGTCCCCCTCCTGGCCGGACTCGCCTCCGGCGCCATGCTCCTGGCCGGCTGCGCGGAGTATTCCATCACGGTGCCCGAACCCCTGGAGGCCGAGGAGGTGAACTGGGCCAACGCCCTGGGGATCCGCCTGTCGGACTTCGAAGAGCAGGACTCCGGGCTCTGGATCCGGGTGGACCAGCCCGGGGCAGGGGACGCCGCCGGGGAGGGCGACGCCCTCCTGGTGGACTACGAGGGGTGGCTCCCCAACGGGCAGATGTTCGACAGCTCCACCTTCTCCGGACCCCTCAGCTTCCGGCTGGGGGTGGACCTCCTCATTCCCGGGTTCGAGGAAGGCGTGACCGGGATGCGGGTGGACGAGGTGCGGACGATGCTCATCCCTCCCCACCTGGGGTACGGGCCCCGGAGCGCGGGACAGATCCCCCCCAACTCCTGGCTCGCCTTCCGGGTGGAGCTGGTGGGGCGGACGGTGATGGGCGGGAACGGGGGCTGACGGCTCCGCCCGGAGGCGGCTCCTCCGCCCGCGGGCCCCACGCGAGCAGGCCCACCCAGACAGGCCCCCCGGTGCCCGGCACCGGGGGGCCTGTCGTCCATCCCGAGGGAGCGTCCGCCGCGTTCCCGACGGGAAGCTCAGAGACGCGGGAGGGTGACGCCCACCTGCCCCTGGTACTTCCCCTTCCGATCCGCGTAGGCCGTCTCCGGGGGCTCATCCCCCTGGAAGAACAGGAGCTGGGCGATCCCCTCATTGGCGTAGATCTTCGCCGGAAGCGGGGTGGTGTTGGAGATCTCCAGGGTCAGGTACCCCTCCCAGGAGGGTTCCAGGGGCGTGACGTTCACCACGATCCCGCAGCGGGCATAGGTGCTCTTCCCCAGGCAGATGGCCAGGACGTTCCGGGGCACCCGGAAGTACTCCACCGTCCGGGCCAGGGCGAAGGAGTTGGGCGGGATGATGCAGTGGTCCGCATCCACGTCCACGAAGGAGCGGTCGTCGAAGTCCTTGGGGTCCACCACCACGTTGTGGACGTTGGTGAAGACCTTGAACTCGGGAGCGACCCGGATGTCGTAGCCGTAGGAGGAGACCCCGTAGGAGATGGTTCCCTCCCGGACCTGTCCCGGCTCGAAGGGCTCGATCATCCCGTGCTCCTCGGCCATCTGCCGGATCCAGCGGTCACTTCGAATGGTCATGGCGGTTCGATGGGGTGGGGTTCGGGGGGGGAGGTCGTGGCGGGCGGGCACCGGCCCGGAGGCGTCGGCGGAGTA
>JBJHCB010000274.1:3536-3929 GCA_050485805.1 Gemmatimonadota bacterium
CTCCGCGGGCCTCCACACCCGGGCCCCCCGGGCCCAGGCGGGGCCCCCCGGGTCACTACCGATGGTGCGGGGGGGTTTGTGGGGGGGGGGCGGGGGGGGGTTGGTGGGGGGGGGCGGGCACCGGCCCGGAGGCGTCGGCGGAGTATAGGGATCCCCCTGGGGCGGGGCCACCCCGGGCCCGCGGGGCCGGAGTCCCGGGCCCCGAGAGGGACCACGCGGGGCTTCCGGCGGGGCTTCCGAAGGGCCCCCGGGCCCGCGGTCTTCCCATCCCCGGACCCCCCCCGCCGCACGCCCCGAATCCCCCGGAAATTCAGCCGTTTAGGCTTGTCCCGTCCGGCGGGCTCGGGTACATTTAGGCTCTCGGCGAGTGAACCATTTCACAAACGTTTACGC
>JBJHCB010000275.1:0-3925 GCA_050485805.1 Gemmatimonadota bacterium
CCGGCCAGCATCCCCAGCAGGGTGGTCTTCCCCGCCCCGTTGGGGCCCAGCACCACCAGGAGCTCTCCCAGGGCGAGCCGGAAGGAGATCCCATCCACCGCCTGGACGGGGCCGTAGCTGCGGGCCAGCTCCCGGGCCTCCAGGAGCGGCGGGGACGAGGCGTCAGGAGGGGCCTCGGAGACGGGTTGGTTCAAGGGGTCAGGGCCCCTGGGTTCCACTGCCTCCGGACCCCTGCTCCGCCGGGGCGGGCTCCGGTGACGCACCCCGGGGGAGCGCGGACCCGCAGGCGCCGCAGAAGCGGGCGCTCCGGGGGTTCAGCTCCCCACACTGCCCGCAGACCGCCCCCTCCCGGAGGGAGGCCCGCAGGGCGGCGATCTCCGCCTCCACCTGGCTTCGGGCCCGACTCCGCGCGCTCCGGCTGCGGGTCTCCTCCAGCTCCAGGTCCATGGCCTCCAGGGCCTCGGACGAGAGCTTGGCCTTCTGCGACCGGTAGTCCTCCTCGTCCAGCTTCCCGGCGTGGAAGTCGTACTCCACGTCCCGGAGTCCCAGGAGCGCGATCCGCTTCCTGTGCTGGGCGTCGGTGAGCTCGTCGTCCGCCCGGCCCATGGGGGCGCTCTCCCCGGTGAGGAGGGGCTGGAGGATGAGGAAGACCACACCCCCGGCCAGGAGGAGGCCCAGGACGAGGGTGCTCACGTCGCACCCGCAGGGACCGCGGCCGGCTCCGGCTCGTCCTCCTCCTCGCTCCCGGGGGCCGGAGGACCGTCGGCCCCCGACGAGGACGCCTTCCCCCCGGAGCCCAGGCTCGCGTGGGGCACCCCGGCCCCGGGCCAGAGCCCGATGAGGGTCCCCAGCGCCAGGATGAGCCCCCCGTACCAGATCCAGGGGACCAGGGGGTTCACCATGACCTGGAAGGTGGCCCGCTGGAAGTCGGGGTCGTTCCCCATCCCGACCCGCTCGTCCAGGGAGGCCAGGATGATGTAGAGATCCTCGAGGGCCGTGGAGCGGATCCCCACCTCCGTCACCGGCTGACCCTGGGCGAAGTAGAACCGGCGCTCCGAGGTCAGGGTGCCCAGGGGCGTGCCGTCCCGGTCCACCGAGAGGAGGGCGATCCACTGGCGCATGTGGCCGTCGGCCTGGGAGGAGAGCCCTTCGTAGCGGAGGTTGTAGGTGTGTCCGAAGGCGGAGCGCACGGAGATGGTGTCCCCCGGGTCCAGGGCCTGGCGCACCTCGGTGTCGAAGGCGGCTCCGGCGAAGCCCGCGAACATGACCACCACCCCCACGTGGACGATGTAGCCCCCCCAGCGGCGACGATTCCGCCGGACGAGATGGAGGAAGGCCAGGAACGCATTCTCCTCCTCGATCCGGGCCCGGGCCCGGGTCCCCTTCCAGAACTCGGTCACGATGACCCAGAGGACGAAGGCGCCGATGGCGAAGGTGAGGAGGGCGTAGAGGTGCCGCGTCCCCATGGCCAGGAGCACCCCTGCCGTCACGAGCCCTGCCGCCGTGGGCAGGAGGAAGTTCCGCTTCAGGTTGCGGGGGCTGGCCTTCCGCCAGGCGATGACCGGTCCGATCCCCATGAGGGCCAGGAGAGCCAGCCCGATGGGGATGTTCACCTGGTTGAAGAAGGGGGGACCCACCGCCACCTTCGAGCCCGTGATCCCCTCGGTGATGAGGGGGAACATGGTGCCCCACAGCACCGCGAAGGTGGCGCCCAGGAGGACCAGGTTGTTCAGGAGGAAGGCCGCCTCCCGGGAGAAGAAGGACTCGAACTGCCGCTCGCTCTCGAGCTCGGGCAGCCGCTTCACGATGAGGATGGTGCAGAACACCGCCAGCACGGCCATGAAGCCCAGGAAGGCGTAGGCGATGTCCAGGCTCAGGGCAAAGGAGTGCACCGACTCGATGAGCCCCGAGCGGGTCAGGAAGGTGGCGAAGATGGTGAGGATGAAGGTGGCGCAGAGGAGCGTCATGTTCCACACCTTCAGCATCCCCCGGCTCTCCTGGATCATGATGGAGTGGAGGAAGGCGGTGGCCACCAGCCAGGGGAGGAGGGATGCGTTCTCCACCGGGTCCCAGAACCAGTATCCGCCCCACCCCAGCTCCTCGTAGGCCCACCGCATCCCGAAGATGATCCCCAGGGAGAGGAAGAACCAACTCAGGAGGATCCACTTCCGGGTGAGCTGGATCCACCGGGCATCCAGCCGCCCGCTCAGGAGGGCGGCCACGCCGAAGGCGAAGGGGACGGTGAAGGCGGTGAACCCGAGATAGAGGGTCGGGGGGTGAATCGTCATCCAGTAGTTCTGGAGCTGGGGATTCAACCCCCGCCCATCCGCCGGCGTGAAGGCCAGCTGTTCGAAGGGCGGTGTGATGAACAGGGTGATGAGGATGAAGAAGGCCAGGACGCTCAGGAGCACGCCGGACACGTAGGGCATGAACTCCCGGTTCTTCGTCCGGTTGAACCAGACGGCGATGCTGGAGAAGAAGGCCAGGTTCAGCGCCCAGAAGACCAGGGACCCCCGCTGTCCCGCCCAGAGCCCCGCCACCTTGAACCAGGTGTCCAGCTCACGGCTGGAGTAGTTGTAGACGTACCAGTACTCGTAGCGGTTCCCCAGGAAGGCCGCGATGATCCCCAGGGAGGCGATGAGGACCAGGGCGAAGACGGCATAGACGCTCCGTTCCGCGCTCAGGACCAGATCGCCCCGGCCCCACTTTCCACCCAGGAATGCGAGAACGCCCCCCCAGATCGAAATCGGGAGGGCGATCCAGAGTGCGAACTCGCCCAGTTCGGTCATCGTTCCGCGCCCGACCCCCCGGAAGCCCCTACCTCGTCCCCAGGGTGGGCCTCCTCACCGTAGGCGTCGCTCCCGTAGGCCCCGTCGCCATAGGAATCGCTCCCGTACGCCTCCGCCCCGTAGCCTGCGGCGTAGTCCCCCTCCTCGGGCATGGCCTCGTAGCGGCTGCCGCACTTGGTGAGGACCTCGGTGGCCTCGAAGATGCCATCCCCCCGGTAGCGCCCGTCCATCACCACCTCCGCCTCGTCGTTGAAGGTGTCGGGGAGGGGATGCCGGAAATGCACGGTGATCATGACGTCGGGATGGTCCGGGTCCTTCACGTCGAAGGTGTGGAGGAGCTCATCGACGGAGGAGGTCCGGCTCCCCGGCACCACGTTCCCGCTCACCTTCACGCCCCGCTCCTGGAAGAGCTCGTCGGTCTCGGCCCGGGCCAGGAGCTCGGACGGGGTGAGGTAGTAGACCATGGTATCGCTGATGCCGGTCCAGATGAGCCAGGTGACCACTGCGGTCACCCCGACAAGGCCGGCGAAGAAGCGTCGATCCCTGCGCATGGAGGAACCTCGGAAGAAGAGTCGTCCTGCCGCACCCCCGCTCCTCGGGGGTGTACCCGGTATGATACCCCGAATCCGCGGAAGGTTCAAATGGATCGGCCGCCTGGCGGGGGCCTCTGCACTCCGCGAACCTGTGGGGGGTCCAACCTTCAACGACACCCCGCGGTCCCCCGACGTTGGGGTCGGGAAGCGGAGCCGGAAGGAGGATCAGCCTCCCCGGTAGGCCCGGGCGGCGTCCAGGGCACGCCTCCATCCCCCCAGGAGGGACTCCCGCTCCTCGGAGTCCATCTCCGGTTCGAAGGTCCGGGGCTCCCCCGCGGCCGCCAGGAACTCCCGGGGGGTCTGCCACACCCCGGTGTGGAGCCCCGCCAGCCCTGCGGCCCCCAGGGCCGTGGTCTCCACCAGGGCGGGTCGCCGCACGGGAACCCCCAGGATCCCCGCCTGGAACTGCATGAGCCAGTCGTTGGCGGCGGCCCCCCCGTCCACCCGGAGCTCCGCGGTCCCCACCCCCGAGTCGGCCTCCATGGCCCGGAGGACGTCGGAGGTCCCGTAGGCCATGGCCTCCAGCGCCGCCCGGACCAGGTG
>JBJHCB010000276.1:0-3886 GCA_050485805.1 Gemmatimonadota bacterium
CCACCACCCCCGCCCGGTCCTGCACCCGGACCCACTGGTTCCGCAGGACCACGGTGGTGTCCCCCGACGCCACCTGGTCCAGGGGGATGACCAGGCTCGGGCGGTCCACCGCCATGCGGAGGAGTTCCCGGGAGGGGCCGGCGAACCGGACCTGCACCATGATGGGGTTGGGGGGGTCGGTGAGGGCCCACCCCGGATCGGCCAGGTCCACCCGCACCGGAACGCCGGAGACCTCCTGCCGGTTGGGCGCCTCCACCCGGACCGCGATCCAGAGGAGGAGGGCGAGGCCGAGGGCGGAGAGCTTGAGGGTCCAGTTGCGCGTGAAGAACCCGGAGAGAGGGCCCACGCCTCAGGCCTCCTCATCCAGCAGGCGTTGGATGAACTCGATGTACTGGGGCCGGTCCCACTCGGTGGCCCCCGAGACCTTCCGGTAGATCCGGCCGTCCCGTCCGATGAGGAAGGACTCCGGCACGCCCGTGGTCTGGTAGGTCCGCTGGATCCGACCCTCGGGGTCGTGGAGGATGGGGAAGGTGAGGTGGAGGGAGTCGGCAAAGGCCCGGATGTCTCCTCCGGGGCGACCCAGGACGTCGCGCTGACCCGCGGGCGCGTCAATGCTCACGGCCACCACCTCGAAGTCCTGGCCCTCGAACTCGTCGTAGAGGCGCTGCATGGAGGGCATCTCCCAGACGCACGGGGGACACCATGTGGCCCACACGTTCAGGAGGACCACCTTTCCGGCGAAGTCCCGGAGGGTGGCCGGTTCCCCGTCCAGGGTAACGGCCTCGAAGATCGGCGCCTGGGAGCCGGGACCCACCGGCTGGAACCGATCCCGGCCGAACCACGCGAACCCCACCACCCCGGCCGCCACGAGGACCGCAACCAGGTAGGGGAGGTTGGAGGGTCGCTTCCCGGTCATTCCATCATCTCCATGCTCATCGGCGGGAGCCCTGCCCTCCGACCACCAGCCGGACGGCGCTCCCCCTGGGTACCTCCTCCCCTGCGGGAGGGAACTGTTCCAGCACCTCGCCCTGGCTGAAGCCGAAGCGGAAGCGGGACTCCACCTCCCCCACGGCCAACCCCAGGGAGTCCAGTACCGCGCGGGCCCGATCCTCGGAGAACCCGGTCAACTCCGGAAGGGTCACCAGGGGCGGACCGAGGCTTACCCTCATGCGGATCTCCGCGGGGAGGGTGACCTCGGTCCCCGCCTGGGGCTCGGTGGCCACCACCCGCCCCTCGGGCTCGTCCGCCTCCAGGGAGTCCACGCTCACCTCGAAACCCGTGGTCTGGAGCACGGTGAGGGCCCGATCCGCGCGGAGCCGGGTCACGTCGGGGACGGGACGCCGCTCCGGGCCGAGGCTCAGGGTGAGCTCCACCCTACCGTCCGGCTCCAGGAGCTGGCCGGGGAGGGGCGTCTGGCCCACGACCCGGCCCTCCGGGGCCCGGGGGTGCCGGATGGAGTCCACCCGTCCCATCTCGAAGCGCTGGCCCAGGAGGAGTTCCCGGGCCTCCACGAGGGACGTCCCCCGGAGGTCCGGGACCTGCAGGAGCTCCATGGCTCCCTCCTCCGTCCCGGGGAAGACCACCTGGGTGGCATAGAGGTAGCCGGTCCCCGACCCCGCCAGGAGGACGATGAGCCCCAGGAGGATCCACCGCCCCCCCGGGCCGGCGGGCGAGCCGTCCTCCGCCCCCCCGCCCCGGCGGGGGGGTCGTCCGGATCCTCGCCCGCCCGAGCGGGTGCGCCTCAACGAGCCTCCCAGTTCCATCCGCCGTCACTCTCCCTTCGATTCCACGCGTTCCGTCCGCCGGAGGCGGGCGGCAAAGGCCCCGTCCGTTCCCGTCCGGTGGGGCAGGACCTCCAGGAAGGGGCCGGTCCGCACCCCTTCCGGCACTCCCTCGCCCCCCTCCACGATAAACCCCGGATGACGGGCGAGGAACGCCTCGATCCGCTCCCGGTTCTCCTCCGGCTCCAGGGTGCAGGTGGAATACACCAGGAGCCCCCCGGGACGGACGATGCCGGCGGCCCCGTCCAGGATGGCGTCCTGCACCCCGGCCATGGCGGCGATGCTCCCCGCCTCCAGCCTCCACCGGGCATCCGGATGGCGGGCCAGGGTCCCGGTCCCCGTGCAGGGCGCATCCACCAGGACCACGTCCCGGGGCCGCAGGGGGGGCGCCTCCCCCCGGGCCACCACCAGTCCCACCGGGAACGGCAGGCGCCGGACCGTCTCCGCCATGACCCGGATCCGGGAGGGGGAGAGGTCCAGGGCCACCACCCGTCCCCCCAGTGCCGCGAGCCCCATTCCTTTACCGCCGGGAGCGGCGCAGAGATCCGCCACCTCCCTTCCCTCCACCCCACCCACCCACCCCACCACCCATCCCGCCGCCGGGTCCTGGACCAGCGCCGGGATCCGCTCCAGGGCCGAGACGGGGTCGGTCCCGGAGGGGAGGCGGAGGGTGCCGGTCCCCAGGGGATCCGGCTCCGATGCCAACCCCGCCTCCGCCAGTCGACCCCGGGCGGCCTCCAGGGACACCCCCAGGGGGCGCAGGTGGAGGGAGGGGATCCGGTTGTTCACCTCCACGAGCTCCCGGGTCTCCACGGGTCCGAACCGGGTCATCCATCGCTCCAGGAGCCACCCGGGATGGGACCCCCAGCGCTCCAGGTACCCCAGGGCATCGGTTTCGAAGGAGGGAAACCGTTCCGGGCCCCCGCCCTCCCGGTCCAGGGCCCGGAGGACGGCGTTGGCCAGCCCCGCCGCCCCCCGGCCCGCCTCCCCCCTCACCTGGCTCACGGTCTGGGAGACGGCGGCATAGGAGGGGACGCTTCCCATGTAGAGAAGCTGGTAGGCCCCCATGCGCAGGAGGGTGAGCACCGGGGGGTCCAGGTTCGCCACGCCCCGGTCCAGGTGGAGGTCCAGGAGGTGGTCCAGGCGCCCCCGGAAACGGGTGAGCCCATAGGTGAGCTCGTGGACCCAGGCCCGTTCCCTGGGGGGGATCCGGTGGGCCTCACCCTCGAAGGCCCGGTCCAGGCGCCGGCCGCGGTCCACCTCGGACAGGAGGCGGAACGCCACCCTTCGTGCGGGGGAGACTCCGGTGGGGGCGCGGTTCACGGCGGCGGGGTCAGTCCAGCATCCCCCGGGTGGGGGAGGAGGGGACGGCGATCTCCCTCCGGGGCATCCGACCGGCCAGGTAGGCCAGGCGCCCGGCCTGCACGCCCAGCCGCATGGCCCGGGACATGGCCACCGGGTCGTCGGCCACGGCCACCGCGGTGTTCATGAGGACCCCGTCCACCCCCTGTTCCATGGTGGCGCAGGCGTCGGAGGCGGTGCCCACGCCGGCGTCCACGATGACGGGCACCTCCAGACGGGCCTTGATCTCCCGGATGTAGTAGGGATTCACGAGGCCCAGCCCGCTCCCGATGGGGCTGGCCAGGGGCATGACGGCCACGCACCCCGCGTCCTCCAGGCGAAGGGCCGTCACCAGGTCGTCGTTCGTGTACGCCATGACCTTGAACCCCTCCTCCACCAGGATGCGGGCCGCTTCCAGGGTGGCGTGGACGTCGGGGAGGAGGGTCCGCTCGTCGCCGATGACCTCCAGCTTGATCCACTCGTTGAAGCCTGCCGCCCGCGCCAGGCGGGAGTAACGGACCGCCTCGTCGGCGGTGTAGCACCCCGCGGTGTTGGCCAGGAGGAAGAACTCGTCGGGGCTCAGGTGGTGGAGTATGGCCTCCTCCTTGGACCGGTCCAGGTCCACCCGGCGGACGGCCACGGTCACCATCTCCGTGCCGCTGGCCCGCAGGGACGCCACCATGGTGGCGTTGTCCGGATACTTCCCGGTCCCCAGGATGAGACGGGAGGTGAAGGTGCGGTCTCCCAGGACCAGCGGATCTGTC
>JBJHCB010000277.1:0-3870 GCA_050485805.1 Gemmatimonadota bacterium
GTTCGGGCGGATGCCGGACACCAGGGTCCGGGTGTTTCCCGTCACCGCGTCCACGATGAAGAGACCGTGTCCCCAGCTCCGCTCCCCGACGTAGACCAGGTGTCGGCCGTCGGGCGCCCAGCTCGGATCCTCGTTGTTCCCCTCGAAGGTGAGCTGCACGATCCGGTTGTTGCGCCCCAACTCCGAGATGAGGATCTGGTGTCGGCCACGGTTCTCGATCCGCCCGTGATAGGCCACCCGATCCCCCACCGGAGACCACTCGGGGGAAGTATAATACCCGGGACGCCCGAAGACGTAGGGGGAGAGGATCTGCGCCTGCCCCCCCCCGGCGGGCATGACGTAGATCTGGGGGGCACCGGTCCCGAGGCGGTTGGAGTTGAAGACGATCCGGCGGCCGTCGGGAGAGAAGGAGGGAGAGATGTCCTCGTGCCTCCCCTCCGTGAGGGCGGCGAAGCAGCAGTCCCGGGCCAGGTTGTACGAGAAGAGCCCGGACCGTCCGCCCCCGTTGACGGCGAACACCACGACCTGGCCGTCGGGACTGTAGGTGGGGGTGAGGTAGTCCCCGGCCCGGGGGGAGGGAATCTCCCGCTCCCTCCCCGTGTCCAGGTCCAGCTCGTAGATGCGGGGGAGACCCGATCGGTACGAGGTGTAGGCCACCCGGCGCCCGTCGGGGGCCCAGGAGGGCGAGAGGGCCAGATCCCGGTGGTTGGTGAGTCGCCGGAGGTTCTCGCCGTCGGAGTCCACCACCCACAGGTCCTGGGTCCCGTCCTCCATCCGACGGGAGAAGGCGATGCGGGAGGCGGCGAACCCAGGCTCTCCCGTGGCCCAGAACACCACCCCGTCGGCCCCCACGTGGACGGCCATCCGGAACTCCGGCGACTCGGGGTTGGGGAGGGGGAAACGCCCCCGCTCCCGGACCTCCCGGTACACCACGTCGTGGAGCTCCAGCGTGAGGACGGCCGCCCCCCCCGCTCCCTCCACCCGGCCGGTGACCAGGAAGTCGGCCCCCAGCTGGTCCCACAGGGCATAGTCCACCCGCTCCCCCCCGAAGCTGGACGGAAGGGAATCCATGACCGTGAAGCGGTTGGAATACCGGAGGTCCCGGGCCACGATGGCCTCCGCCCGGCCCGCCAGCGCTTCCCCGCCCAGTCGACCCTCGAAGGGCTGGATGGCCAGGGTGGAGGCCCTCCGGCCCTCGTAGGTGATCCCCAGGGACACCCCCGGGAACCGCTCCTCCACGTCCTGCGCGGCCGCCGGCCGCGGGGGGAGGAGGAGCACCGGGACGAGGAGCGTCGCCAGGAGGCCGGACAGGGGCATGCGGTGGGCCCGCGGGCCCCTGGCGCCGGAGCCACGGCGGGGGAGGGCGGAAGGCCGGTGGGACCCGGAGGTCCCCGGACGAATCCGTGGAATCATCTCATCACTCCTGGAAACCGCGAGGACTGAAGGTGAACTGGACCGGCAGCACATCGAAGGGGAGGTCGGGGGGGAGGGGACCGAACCGCCCCCCGCCGGCACACTCCACCGCCGCCACCGCCTGCAGGTCGAAGGGTGTGCTCCCCGAACGCTGGTGGAGTCGGATGGAGGCCCCCGGGACCATCCCGTCCCTCCGGATCTCGAAGCGGACCACCGTGGTGGCCCGGTCCACCCCGGCGGGCGGCCGGAAACAGCGGAAGATCTCCCGCTGGATCTGGTCGTAGTACGCCGGATAGTCCCGGCGGAGCCCCTCCATGCGGGCCACGATCTCGGCGCTGGTGACCTCCTCCCGGGCCGTCTCCGGCGGACGCTCCGGCGGACGCTCCCGCTCCGGCGGGGTCTCGGGCCGGGGCTGGGGCTGCGGCTCCGGCTCGGGTTCCCGCTCCGGCCGGGGCTCCGGGGGCCGGGGGGTGGGCTCGGGATCCGGCTCCGGGGGAGGCGGGGGCGGCTCGGGCTCCGGCGTGGGAGGCGGCGGGGTCTCCTGGGGCGTCTCCACCACCAGGTCGGGCTCGGCCACGGTGAAGTCCTCCGGCTCCTCCAGATCGGCGAAGGTGACGATGTCCATCTCGTACGCCACGTACTCGATGGGTCGGTCGGCCAGCGACTGGCCCAGCCACGCCCCCGCCACGGCCACCACATGGAGGGCGACGGACGAGAGGACCGGGCCACGGCCCGGCCGACGGGGGTCCTCGTGGGAGGAGCTCATCATGAACGATTCATACGACGGGACCCCCCAAAGGGGTCCCTCCCGTCACCGGCCATCCGCCCGTTCCGGCTCCCCCAGCATCCCCCAGCGTCCCCCCTCCTCCTGGGTGACCCGGGCCACGGTGGCCATGACCCGGTAGATGGCTCCGTAGTGGGCCAGGGAATCCCCCTTGATGTACACCACATTGGGGTTCACGGCCCGGTAGAGCTGGGGGAAGGAGGTGCGGAACTCCTCCATGGGGACCGGCGTCTCCCCCACATAGACCGTCCCGGAACCATCCACCGACACGATGAAGGGGGCGTCCTGGGCGGTGATGGGCGTCACCTGGGCCCGGGGGAGGCGGACCTCCAGGCCCCCCTGGAGGATGGGGGCGGTGATGATGAAGATCACCAGGAGGGTGAACGCCACGTCGATGAGGGAGGTGACGTTGATCTCGGCGTTCACGGGGAGGTCCCCGCGCTTGGAGGCCTTCCCGCGCCGGGAGCCCAGGCTCATACCCGGCCTTCCCGGGCCAGCGTCCCGATGAACTCGGAGGAGAAGCCCTCGAGCTCGGAGGACACCAGGTTGAGGCGGGCCACGAAGTAGTTGTATCCGATCACCGCCGGGATGGCCACGGCCAGCCCCACCACCGTGGTCACCAGGGCCTCGGCCACCCCGGGAGCCACCGCCCCGATGTTGGTGGAGCCCGTGGCCACGATCCCCAGGAAGGCGTTCATCACCCCGATGACGGTCCCCATGAGGCCCAGCAGGGGGGAGACGGAGCCGATGACCGCCAGCCAGGTGAGGCCCACGGCCAGCTCGGACCGCTCTTCCGTCTCCTCGGTCTCCAGCACCAGGCGGAGGGCCTCGAGCTGGGTGAGGGAGAGCCCGTCCCCCTTCGGCGCACCCTCCCGGAGCGCGCCGGGTCGGAGCTCGGAGAAGAAGTTCACCCCCTGGCGGAAGACCCGCCCGTAGGGCGAGTCGGGGAGGGTGAGGATGAGCCGGTAGGCGTCCTCCAGACGCTGGGCCCGCTCCATGGCCTGGAGGAAGTCGTCCCCCTGGGCCCGGACCTCACGGAACTGACGCCACTTCCAGAAGATCAGGATCCAGCTCGCCAGGGAGAACCCCATGAGGACCAGGAGGATGAGCTGCGTGGGGAAGGTCCCCCCGAGGATCAGGTCCATGGCGCTCTCCGGGGGGGCCCCCACCTGGAGGAGGAACGGGGCCATCACGCCCCCACCCCCCGCGGCGCCTGGACGGCTCCGTCGCGGATCCAGCGGAAGGTGTCTCGTAGACCGTCCGAGAGGGACGTCCGGGGCGACCACCCCATGGAGGCGCTCCGGGAGATGTCCAGGACGCTCCACCGGAGCTCCCCCTTCCGGGCGGCCCGGAAGATCCGTCCGGTGCGGAGCTCCGAGACCGTCTCGGTGATGTCGGCCAATCGGTTCACGCTGGTTTCCACTCCTGTTCCCACGTTGAAGGCCCGCTCGTCCATCCCGGCGTCAGCCGGGAGGCGGAGCTCGGAGGCCAGGAGGTTCGCCCGGACCACGTCGCCCACATAGACGTAGTCCCGGGTCTGCTCCCCGTCTCCGAAGATGGTGAGCTCCTCCCCTCGCAGGAGGCGCTGGAAGAAGATGGCCACGACCCCCGCCTCCCCGTGGGGATCCTGGCGGGGGCCGTAGACGTTGGAGTACCGCAGAACCACCGATTCG
>JBJHCB010000278.1:0-3865 GCA_050485805.1 Gemmatimonadota bacterium
GCTCCGGGTCATCCCCAGGGGACGGAAGATCCGCTCCGCGATGAAGTCGTCCCAGCTCATCCCGCTCACGGCGGCCACCACCTCCCCGGCCACCATGTACATGACGTTGGAGTAGACGTAGCCGTTCCGGAAGGGCTGCTCGGGCTCCAGGTAGCGGATCCGGTAGAGGAGGTCGCTCCGGTCCCGATGGGGAAGCCAGGTGATCCGGTTCCCCGTCATCCGTCCCACCCCCACCCGGTGGGCCAGAAGGTCCCGGACGGTGACGTGATCGCTCACCCAGGGGTCGTAGAGGCGGAAGTGGGGGAGGTGCTTCACCACCGGATCATCCCAGCGGAGCCGACCCTCGTCCACCAGGATCCCCAGGGCCGCCGCCGTGAACGCCTTGGAGACGGACGCGATCCCGAAGAGGGTGTGCTCGTCCACCGGGCGGGGTTCGTCCCGATGGAGGACGCCGTACCCCCGGGCCAGGACCACCTCGTCGTCCTTCACCACCGCCAGGGCCAGCCCCGGGATCCCCCATTCCGCCATCCCCGCCTCCACGAAGTCGTGGAGTCCCTGAAGGGGCGCCTCCTGGGCCATGGCAGGGGCGGCGGGGGCAGTGAGGGCCAACGCCCCCACCAGAGCGATCAGGGGGGAGGAGCGGCGAAGGGGAGGCGGGCTAGGCATGGCGTGGGCGCAGTGCGGGAGGCGGGAGAGGGGATCGCTCCGATGGTACTACGAAAGCGGCCCCGAAGGGAATCCCTCCGGGGCCGCCGCGGAATCGGTTTCCGGGGCGCTCAGGCCACTCCGCTACCCCGCCCGTCGACCCCGCCCGTGCCGGGGGAGGGGGGAAGGGGGGGTGCCCTCCGCGTCAGAAGCTCGTTCGGCGGAAGACGGCGGTGCCGTTCAGGTTGGCCGGGTCCAGGGAGCCCTCGATCCGGAACTCGTGGGAGAAACGCCCCCGGAATCGAGCGGTCCCGGAGGGGAAGTTCAGGAGGTTCAGCTCCACGTCCCCGGCGTTGTTACGTCCGGTCACCGTGAACCGGTTCCCCCCGGTGAACCACCACTGTCCCGAGACATTTCCGTTCCCGTCCTGCTGCAGCTCCAGGCGAAGGCCGGGATAGGACTGCTGGAGGGAACCCACCCCGTCCCAGCGGCCCGTGGCGCTGATGTCCTGGATGTCCGTGCTGCTTTCGCATCCCACCAGGGCCAGGGCGGCCAACATGGGAACTGCGAAGAGGAAACTCCGACGACGCATAGATCCTCCGCTCCTGCTTCGACCCCCGGGGGTGCAGCGTGGCCACGCCGCTCCCGGAGCCGACCTTCGATAAGGCCTATTCTAAGCTGCGGCTCGGGGACTGTCCATCCGATGCAACTCCTGCCCCGACCGGGTAGATGGTGCAGACCCCGGGAGGCGGCGGCTGGATCCGGGCCCGGCCCCCGTGGCGGACCCCGACCCTCCGCCCCCCCGAAGGGCCCGGCCTCACCCCTCCTCCGGTTCGCGATCCAGGGTGGCTGCCATGACCCCGTGCCCCACCGTCCCCAGGGCAAGGAAGAGGAGTCCGAAGAGGACCAGCTCCTCCACGGGCCGCTCTCGGCCCGGGCCCGTCATGGAAACCAGGAGGGTCAACAGTACGGAAAGGGCCAGCCCGTATCGGATGCCACGGTACGCGGGAGTCCCATGGAGCGGGGTGAGCATGAGGGCCAGGGGGGCCGCCACGGCACCCGCCACCATGAAGCCGCTCCGGAGCTCGTCCTGTCCCAGGGCGCCCGCCAGGATCGCACCGGCGGTCCCTCCCAGCGCCGCCTCCAGGAAAAGTCGTCCCCAGCTCCGCTCCAGGAAGTCCCGGAGCCGGGGCGGATCGGGGGGTTCCCCCTCGCGACCCACCTTCGTCTCATTGCCCTCCATGCGTCCCCCTTCGACTCACACGCGCTCTCCCCCCCACCCTAGTCGCTGGCCTCACCCGTGTCACCGGCCTCACCCGTCGTGTCACTGGCCTGATCCTTGTCACTGGCCTGATCCGTGTCACTGGCCTCACCCGTGTCTCCGGGGCAGGGAGTCCCATTCGGCTCCTCCGACCCTGTATACTATGGCTGCGGGGGATCCCGAGGGGAGCGACCCGGCCCGATCCCGTCACGGATCCGCCCCATGCTCCCCCGGCTCGGTCGCGTTCTCCCCCGGTTCCGTCCCTCTCCCCCCGGTTCCCTTTCCCCGATTCCCTTTCCCCGGTTCCCTGTCCTCGGCCCCCTGTCGCCAGATCCCCCTCCCCGACCCCTGCCCACCTGGCTCCCTCCCCCCTCCCGTTCTCGCCCCCGATGCCTTCTCCCCCATCCCCCTTCCCGGGCTCCCTGTTCGCCGTGGCGCCGCCAGGGCTTGAAGCGGTCGTGCAGAGAGAACTGGCTCGCCTGGGGATCCAGGCCCGGCTCGTGGAAGGCGGGGTGGAATGGGAGGGGGGGTGGGACGACCTGGTGGCCGCCCATCTCCACCTCCGGAGCGCCAGTCGGATCCTGGTGCGGATCGGTTCGTTCCGCGCCCGCGCCCTCGGGGAGTTGGAGCGGAAGGGGGCCGCACTCCCCTGGGAGGCCGTCCTCCCCTCGGAGCTCCCGGTGCGCTTCCGGGTTTCGGCAGGCCGGTCCCGGATCTACCACGAAGGCGCCGCAGAGGAGCGGATGGGCCGGGTGCTGGAGGCCCGGGGATACCGCCTTTGGGACGGCGGGGACCGGGACGGCTCCCACGGCGGACCCGCAGACCATCCACCGGCCACGCCTTCCGTGGAGGCCGCTGGCGCGGACGTTCCATCCACCGGCGCAGCCGACCCATCCTCCGCCCCCGCCGATCCGTCCTCCTCGCCGGCCGATCCATCCCGCTCCCCGGCCGCTCCATCCTCCCCCCCAGACACCCCCTCTCCCTCCTTCAGCACCCTGGTGGTGCGGATCTTCCGGGATGAGGTGACGGTCTCCGCGGACGCTTCCGGACGGCACCTCCATCAGCGGGGATATCGCCTCGAGCCGGGCAGTGCGCCCCTCCGGGAGACGTTGGCGGCCGGGGCCCTCCTTTCCCTTGGGTGGCATGGCGAGACGGCCTTCCTCGATCCCTTCGCCGGCTCGGGAACCCTCCCCATCGAGGCCGCACTCCTCGCCATGGGCGTGCCCCCTGCCCTGGCCACCGCCGACCGGGAGGCCCGGGACTTCGCCTTCCGGTCCTGGCCGGGGTTCCACCGGGAGGGGCTCATCAAGGCGGTGGAGGAGGCGCGCCGCCGCATCCTCCCCGAACCGCCCCATCCCATACTGGCTGCGGACCGGGACTCGGGCGCGGTGGAGGCCCTCCGGCAGAACGCCGCCCGCGCAGGGGTGCTGGAGCATCTGGTGGTGGATCAGGCAGCGCTCTCCCGGACACCCGACCCGGGTCCCGGCGGGTGGATCGTCACGAATCCCCCCTACGGCGCCCGGCTGGGGGACCGAAAGCGCCTCCGCCCCCTCTATCGGGCCCTGGGGCGTCGCATGGGTGAGGCCTGGGTCGGGCGTCGGATGGGGCTCTTCGTGGCCGACCCCATCCTGGAGCGCACCATGGGAATCCAGCTCCGCGAGGTCTTCGCCACCCGGAACGGAGGAATCCGGGTGCGGTTTCTGGCCACCCCCTGACCCGGGGAGGCGAGTGCTGCCCTCGATCCGGCCGGCCGGGAACGCAGGGGCCGGCGGGGCGTTCGACCGTCCATCGATCCGATCCCACCGATCGTCCCCGTTCGGTCCGCCGGACCCGTCCCCCCGAGCCGGGCGTCCCCTCTCGGCCGCCCCGTTCCGGTCGAGTCGTCCCCATCACCCGCCCCACCCCGCCGAACCCGCCCGATCACTTCGATTCCACCTGGCTCCCGACCCCGTCGCGGAG
>JBJHCB010000279.1:0-3860 GCA_050485805.1 Gemmatimonadota bacterium
GACCCTGGCGCCCTTCCGCTCCAGGATGGCGTTGGTGGCCACCGTGGAACCATGGATGAGGAGGAAGGGGGGACGGGTCTCCAGGGGGCCCAAGAGGCGCTCGATCCCCTCCAGGACGCCGGCGGCGGGGTCCTCCGGGGTGGAGGGGAGCTTCAGGGCCGTCAGGGTCCCCCCCCGGAGCAGGAGGAGGTCCGTGAAGGTGCCCCCGGTGTCCACCGCCACCACGGGAGGGGCGTCCCCCTCCGGAGCCCCCGGCCACGTTGACTTCCCCTGGCCGCCGGGGGACATTCCCACGCTTCCTCCCCTCGCGTCGGCGTCGTCCTCCCGCTCCGGAGCGGGCGTCGTCGTGGCCATCAGCAGCGACCCTCCATGGAGTTCACTCCCTCCCTCCCTGAGTTCCGTGCCCTGGCCCGGGGGGCCCGGGTGGTCCCGGTATGTGGCGAGTTCCTCTTCGACGTGGATACCGCCGTCACCGCCTATCACAAGCTCCGCCGTCCGCCCTTCGGGTTCCTCCTGGAGTCGGTGGTGGGGGGCGAGACCTGGGCCCGCTACACCTTCCTGGGCACCGCGCCTTCCGCTGCGTGGCGCCTCCAGGGGGATCGGGTCTCATGGTGGACCCCGGAGGCGGGATGGACTCCCGTGGAAGCCGCCGATCCCCTGGGCGACCTGGACCGAAGGCTCCGGGAGCGGGTCCCGGCCCAGGTGCCCGGACTTCCCCGATTCTGGGGCGGGGCCGTAGGGTACTTCGGGTACGACGTGGTGCGCCAGATGGAGCGCCTCCCGGAACCCCCGGCCGACGACCTGGGGCTTCCCGACGCCCTGGTGGTCTTCACCGACGTGGTGCTGGCCATCGACAATCTCCGGGGCCGGGCCACCGCCATCGCCTCCGTCCTGGTGGAGGAGGGGATGGACGCCGCCGCCCTGGATCGGTGCTACCGGGAGGGGCTGGAGCGGATCCGTGGGACCGTGTCCCGGCTCCGGGAGGGCCCTCCCCCCCCGCCCCTCACCCTGAAGGCGGAACCGGAGGGAGATCCCCCCTTCCGGAGCACCTTCCCGCGGGTCGGATTCGAGCGGGCGGTGGAACGGATCCGGGAGTACATCCTGGCCGGAGACGCCTTCCAGGTGGTCCTGAGCCAGCGTCTGGAGATGGAGCTCCGAGCCCATCCCTTCGACCTGTACCGGGCCCTCCGGACCCTGAACCCGTCACCCTATCTCTTCTTCCTGGAGATGGACGGGGTCACCCTGGTGGGATCCTCCCCGGAGGTGCTCACCCGGGTGGAGGACGGCCGGGTCACCGTCCGCCCCATCGCGGGAACCCGTCCCCGGGGGAGGACCCCGGCGGAGGACCGGGAGCTGGAGGAGGACCTCCGGAAGGATGAGAAGGAACTGGCGGAGCACCGGATGCTGGTGGACCTGGGGCGCAACGATGTGGGGCGGGTGGCCCGGTACGGCACGGTGACCGTCCCGGAGCTGATGGTGGTGGAGCGGTATTCCCACGTGATGCACCTGGTCTCCCAGGTGGAGGGGGAGCTCCGGGAGGGGAACTCGGCCATGGACGTGCTCCGGGCCTCCTTTCCCGCGGGCACTGTCTCCGGGGCCCCGAAGATCCGGGCCATGGAGATCATCGACGAGTTGGAGCCGGTCCGGCGGGGGCCCTACGCGGGGGCAGTGGGCTACCTGGGGTACGGGGGCGCCACCATGGACACGGCCATCGCCATCCGGACCGTCCTGGTGGCAGGGGGGAGGGCGTACGTCCAGGCCGGCGCGGGGGTGGTGGCGGACTCCGATCCGGCCCGGGAGTACGACGAGACCCTGAACAAGGCCCGGGCCCTCCTCCGGGCGGCGGTAATGGTGGGCGAGGGGAGCTGAGGAGCGATCGCCCACCGGGACGTCCGGCCCCGGTGCCGCCTCCCCACCCGGCCCGTCGCCCTCAGAGGCGCCGGTAGAAGGCCAGGAGGGTCCGGATCCCCTTTTCCAGGTGGTCCTCGGGGAACCACTCGTCGGGGGCGTGCATGTTGCACCCCGGGAGGGCGAATCCCAACAGGACCGCCGGTGCTCCCAGGATCCGTTCGAAGTCCGGGACGATGGGAATGGAGCCCCCCTCACCGGTGAGAACCGGCTCCACGCCGAAGGTCTCCCTCAGGGCGTCCCGGGCGGCGTCGAAGAAGGGACCTTCGGGGCGGGCCCGCCAGGGGCTCCCGTGGTGGAGCTCCAGGATCTCCACCGCCACCTGGGGGGAGGCCACCTCGGCCACGTGGGCCCGGAGAAGTTCCACCACCCGCTTCGGGTCCTGGTCCGGGACGAGACGGAAGCTGACCTTGGCCATGGCCTCCGCGGGGAGCACCGTCTTGGCTCCCTCTCCCGTGTAGCCCGAGAGGAGGCCGTTCACCTCGCAGGTGGGACGGACCCAGAGCCGCTCCAGGGGGCTCCACCCCGCTTCCCCGTGGAGGCCAGGGGCCCCCACCCCCTCCCGGAACGCCTCGGCGGAGAAGGGGAGCGCCCGGATCCCCTCCAGGGTGTCCTCGTCCCACGTCACCACGTCGTCGTAGAACCCGGGGATCCGGATCCGACCCTCGTCGTCGTGGAGGGTCGCCAGGATCCGGGCCAGTTCCGTGGCGGGGTTGGGCACCGCCCCTCCGTAGGCGCCGGAGTGGAGGTCGGAGCGGGGGCCCCGCACCCGGATCTCCGTGTACGCCAGCCCCCGGAGGGAGAAGAGGAGGGAGGGGATCCCTTCGGCGAAGAGGGCCGAGTCGGAGATCACCACGGCGTCGGCGGCGAGCCGCTCCCGATGCTCCTCCACGAAGGGGAGGAGGTGGGGGGATCCGATCTCCTCCTCGCCCTCCACCAGGACCACCACGTTCACCGGCAGGGTCCCGGCGGTGGCCAGGAGGTGCTCCAGGGCGGCCAGGTGGAGGAAGACCTGGCCCTTGTCGTCCGCCACCCCCCGGGCATAGATGCGCCCGTCACGGACGGTGGGCTCGAAGGGGGGCGATGTCCACAGCTCCAGCGGCTCGGCGGGCTGCACGTCGTAGTGCCCGTAGATCAGGAGGGTGGGAGCCTCCGGCCCCGCGCCCCGCCACTCGCCCAGCACCACGGGGTGCCCTTCCGTCTCCAGGATGTCGGTCTCCAGCCCCGCCCGGGCCAGACGGTCCCGGAGCCACTCGGCCGCAGCGCGGGTGTCCCCCCGGTGCTCGGGCCGGGCGCTCACCGAGGGGATCCGGAGAAACTCGAAGAGCTCCCCCCTCAGGCGAGGGAGGAGCCCGGAGAGCGGGGTCTGGGGCATGGGATCGCGGGGGAGCCCCTCAGGCGAGGGCGCGGATGCCCCAGCGGTAGATCCCGCTCATGAAGGCGCTGAGGAAGAGGGCGCCGGCGAACCCGCCGATGCTCAGGGCCCTGGGGTCCAGGAAGTGGAAGAGACCCACGCCGAGCATCCCACCGATGACCGCGCCGAAGGCTCCCAGTATCGCCAGGAGGGTGGTATGGCCGGGGCGCTCCCCGGTCTGCTTCACCAGGACCTTCATGCTGAGCCCCACCAGCGCGCCCAGCACGATCCAGATCCCGACTCCGATCCAGTTCTCCATGGAATTCCTGCCCGATCCGTCAGAGGTCGAGGGTTCGCCTTCCGCTCCGGGGCGCCCCGGAGCGGGAGAAATCTATCCCGAGGGGCTGCGGTGGGCCACCCCGTCGGCGGTGGGCCCGACGCTACTCCTCCGCCATCCGTCGCTTGAGCTCGGCCAGTCGGGCCTCCAGGTCGGGAGGGGGGCGGGATGCCTCGGCCCCGGCCCCGGCGCCTGCAGGGTCCGGGTGGGCGGCTCCCCCGTCCAGCTCCAGCTCCGAGAGGGCTTCGGCCGCCTCGGCCC
>JBJHCB010000280.1:0-3835 GCA_050485805.1 Gemmatimonadota bacterium
TCTTCCGGGAGGCGGCGGAACTCTACGGGAGCCTGGGGGCCATCCGGGGTCTGGCAGCCGGCGAGGCGGTGGAGGAGATGCAGCTCCTCCGGGAGGCGGTCCTCCGTTTCCTCTTCCGCAACCCACCGGCCCGGACCGGGGGCGGCGGCGTGGGCTTCCGGGAGATGCTCCGCCTGAACCGCCTGGTGGACCTGGCCGTGACCCACGCCAGCGTGGGACACACGGACGCCCTCTTCTTCAGCCTCCTCCACGGCACCGGCGTGGCGGATCGCCCCCGGGCCCAGACCCTGGAGGAGATCGCCGCCCAGCTCCGCCACCTGGCGGGGGAGCGGGACCTTCTCTTCGCCTCGGCCGGGGCGTCCACGGGCGCCTAGACCCGCCTCGGCTGCAACCCCGCCTCTGCTGCCCATGCCCCCGGACAACCCGTCGTTCGCCCCCACCGGGGACATGCCGCCGGAGGAGTTCCGGCGCTGGGCCCACGAGGCCGTGGACTGGATGGCCGACTACCTGGCCGACGTGGAATCCCTGCCGGTCCTCTCCCGGGTCCGCCCCGGAGAGCTCCGGGCGGCGCTCCCGCCCACGCCCCCGGAGCGGGGGGAGTCCCCCGAGGCGCTCCTCCGGGACTTCCGGGAGCAGGTGGTCCCGGCCCTGACCCACTGGAATCACCCCGGGTTCCTGGCCTACTTCTCCGTCACCGGATCGGGGCCGGGGATCCTGGGGGAGATGCTGGCGGCGGCGGTGAACGTGAACGCCATGGTGTGGCGGACCTCTCCCGCCGGGACCGAGCTCGAGGCCCACGTCCTGGAGTGGCTGGCCGGGCTCCTGGGCCTTCCCGGCGAGTGGTTCGGGGTGATCCAGGACACCGCATCCACCTCCTCCATGGTGGCGCTGGCCGCCGCCCGCCACCGGGTGTGGCCCGGGGTCCGGGAGGAGGGGCTCTTCGGCCTCCCCCCCGGGCGGATCTATGCCTCGGAGCAGGCCCACTCCTCCATCGACAAGGCGGCGGTCACCCTGGGGTTCGGCCATGGGGGCGTGCGGAAGGTCGCCACCGACCCGGACTTCCGGATGGATCCCGGGGCCCTTCGCCGGGCCGTCCGGGAGGACCGGGAGGCGGGGGTGGTGCCGGTGGCGGTGGTGGCCACCCTGGGGACCACCTCCACCACCTCGGTGGACCCGGTGGCGGAGATCGCCCGGGTGGCCCGGGAGGAAGGGCTCTGGCTCCACGTGGATGCGGCCTACGGGGGGGCCGCGGCGGTCCTTCCGGAGCTCCGGCCCCTCTTCCGGGGCTGGGAGGAGGCGGACTCCGTGGTGGTGAACCCCCACAAGTGGCTCTTCACCCCGGTGGACTGCTCCGTCCTCTTCACCCCCCATCCCGACGAGGTCCGGGAGGCCTTCTCCCTCACCCCGGAGTACCTCCGCACCCCGGAGATGGAGGTGGCCCGTCACCTCATGGACTACGGCCCCGCCCTGGGGCGCCGGTTCCGGGCCCTCAAGCTCTGGTTCGTGCTGCGGTACTTCGGCGCGGAGGGGATCCGGACCCGGATCCGGGAACACGTGCGTCTGGCCCAGGCGTTCGCCGGGGCGGTGGACGCCGAGGCGGGGTGGGAGCGCTCGGCACCCGTCCCCTTCTCCACGGTGGTCTTCCGCCACCTTCCCGGGGACGGTCGGTCCCCGGAGGAGGTGGACGCCCTGAACGAGGTCATCCTGGCGCGGGTGAACGCCTCGGGGGAGGCCTTCCTCTCCCACACCCGACTGGGAGGGCGGCTGGTCCTCCGGGTCGCCGTGGGTCACCTGGCCACCGAGGCCCGGCACCTGGACCGGACCTGGGAGCTCCTCCGGGAGGCGGCGGCCGCGCTCCGGTAGGGGGGCGAGCCGGCGGGGCGGTAGGGGGGCGAGTCCGCGCTGCGCGGGGATCGCGTCCGCGGGGTGGCAGGGTCGCCCACCCTCAGGCGCCCGCGCCCGCGCCCGCGCCCACGGAACGGCGGCGGCCATCGGCCCCCCATCGGCCGCAAGGACCGGCGGAGGCCGGTTCGCCCACTCCCTTCCCGCCCACTACCTTGCGGCGTGGCGGAACTCCGCCTCCGCCGGCGGTGCGCGCCGCCGGCGTCCTCCCACCCACCCGAGGCAGGGGGCGCCCTTGACCATCCCACCCCGCTCTTCCCGTGGCCCTGGCCGTGGCCCTGACCGGACCGCCGGCTCTTCCCCGTCCCCCCGCACCCGCCCCTCCGGCCCGCGCGGCACCGGCGGGAACTCACCGGGGACGGGACCGAGGCGGTTCGGAGCATCGGCCCGGGCGCCGGGGCGGCTGCGGACGGCCCTGGTCCCGGCCTTGGTCCTGGCCCTGGTCCCGGCCTTGATCCCGGCCTTGGTCCTGGCGCTGGCCGCCACCGGCCTCGTGCCGGGAGCCCTTCTTTCCCAGGAGCCCCCTGCACCCGCCGGGCCCACCACGGGTGGCGAGCTTCCCCGGGAAACCCGGCCCGGTGAATCCCTGCCCCGCGTGGTCATCATCGGGACCGGCGGCACCATCGCGGGGACCTCGGAGTCCCGGGTGGGCTTCCAGAACTACCAGGCCGGGCAGCTCCTCATCGAGGACATGGTGGCGGAACTTCGGCCCGAGCTGGACTCCGTAGCGGAGCTCCGCGTCATCCAGTTCGACAACCGGCCTTCGGGGCGGTACGACGTGGGGGACTACCACGCCCTCTCCCTGGCCATCGACCGCGCCCTGGAGGACGCGGACGGGGTGGTGGTGACCACGGGGACGGACACCATGGAGGAGTTCGTCTACTTCATGGACCTGACGGTGCGAAGCCCGAAGCCCGTGGTCTTCACCGGGGCCATGCGCCCCTGGACGGTGGTGGGCTCCGACGGGCCCGCCAACCTCTTCAACGCGGTGAGGCTCGCCGCGAGCGGGGCCACCACCTGCTTCGGAGCCGTCCTCATGCTCAACGACGAGTTCCATGCGGCGAAGGACGTCTGGAAGGCCGACGGCTCCCGCATGGACACCTTCACCTCCCGACGGGTGGGGGTCCTGGGTTCGGTGGACGGGTCCAATGTCCGGGTCCATCGGCTTCCGCCCCGGACGCAGCACTGCGACGATCCGGATCGGTGGCAGACCCCCTTCGATCTCAACCGGGTGGCCCCGGAGGATCTCCCCCGGACCGAGATGCTCATCGGCTACCAGGGGGCCCGGCTCGACGAGGCCGTGCTGGCCCTGGCCCGGGCGGGGGTGCGGGGGATCGTGAACGCCGCCGGCGGCATCTCCCCCGAGGCCCGGGCCGAGGCCGAGGAGATGGGGGTGGTCTTCGCCTCCACCCAGCGACTCCGGTCGGGGCGGGACAACCTGCTTCCCCAGAAGGCCCGCCTCCTCCTCCTTCTCTCCCTGGCCTTCACCGACGACCCGGAGCAGGTGCGGAGCTGGTTCACCGGGATCGGGGCCATGGAGTTCCGCTGAGGCGGGCGGCGGGGCCGGGGAGGGAGAGGCTCAAGAGCGAGAAGGATTGGCGCCTCGACGCGTTCGGGGAGGTCGAGGTAGGAATCCTTATCGGAATCCGAGACGGATGCCGCTCTCGACGGCCAACAGCGGACCGAAGGCAGAATCCTTCCCGGAAAACGAGAAGGATGCAGCCTTCGACGATCCGCGAAGCGCCGAGTGCTGCATCGGGATCGGTTTGCCCACCGACCCGGGCCGCCCCCCCCTCAGGCCTCCTTCACCTCCCGCACCAGGGAGCTCAGGGCCTCCCGGGCGTCCATGAAGAGCATCATGGAGCCGTCCATGTAGAAGAGGGGGTTGTCGATGCCGGCGAAGCCGGGGCTCAGGCTCCGCTTGATGACGATG
>JBJHCB010000281.1:0-3773 GCA_050485805.1 Gemmatimonadota bacterium
GGGAAGGGGCGGGGTCGTGGGAGGAGGGGAGGGGGGCACGGGGACCTCCGGGGAGGCCGGGGTCCGAGGGGGAGAGGGGTGGACCGGGCGTCAGGCGAGCTGGCGCCGTTCCTTCTCGGAGAGGTCCTCGGCGCACGCCGAGCAGTACCCGGTGAGCTCCAGGCGGTACCCGGTGACCAGGAAATCCCGGGCCTTCTCGTGGAGTTCGTCGAGTTCGTCGGAGGGGAGGGTCCCGGCCACGTCGAAGATCCGGGTGCACTGGAGGCACCGGGCGTGGTGGTGGGGATCGGTGCGGCCATCGTACCGGGCCGACCCGTCCCCGTAGGTGAGCTTCACCGCGAGTCCGCACCCCACCAGGGTCTCCAGGCTCTTGTAGACCGTGGCCAGGGAGATGATGGGCACCTCCTGGCGCACGGCCAGGAACACCTCGTCCGCCGTCGGGTGCATATCGGTGGAAAGGAGGAAGCGGAAGACCGCGGCCCGCTGCTCGGTGAACCGCTGGCCGTTCGCCTCCAGGGCCCGTCGAAGGACGGCGTCGGTGGAGCGGTTGGGTTGCGCCATGGAACTCCCTGGAACCTCGAGGGGAGGATGTGGCCGGTAAACAGGTCAAATTTAAGAAAGGGGCGGAAGATGTGTCAACGCGGGCAGATGGGCCCCTTCCCGGGGGAATGGTGACCGGGAAGGGCCCCGACCCCATCCTCACCCTGGAGCCCCTGGTGGAGGCGGTGCGGGACGGTCTGTCCGCCTCCGGGTGGGTCCTTTCGGGGCTCCAGAAGACCACCAGCCGGGAGTTCGAGGGGCGCTGGGCAGGGGAGTCCACCCGCAGTGCATATCTATTCTTCCATCGCTCCGACCTCCCCGAGACGGTCTCGGTGGAGTCCTTCCTGGACGAGACCTCGCGGGGTCTCAAGGGGAACCTCTCCCTGGTGGTGGACGGCCCGAGCCTGGAGGAGGTGGGGGCCCTCCGGGCCATGCTCCACCGGGTGGGGACGGCCACGGTGGAGACGCTCCCCTCGGGATATCGGACCCCCGTGTCGGCCCGGGTCCTCCTGGACGATCCTGGGGCGCCTCCCGAGGAGGGAGAGGTCCAGGTCCGGATCCGACTCATCATTCCCCAGGCCGCGATGGATTCCGGGCCATCGGGGGTTTCCGCGCTGGTGTCCGGGGCGGTGGCGGCCTTCGAGCGGCTCCTGGAGCGCCCCGAGGTGGCCGAGCTCCTTCCCCCCGTCATGGACTAGGGGAGGGGAACCGGACCGGAGCGGAACGGGTGGGAAGGGCGGTCCCCCATCTTGCCCCGTCGCCGTTCCCCGGCCTACTCTCCCGGACCGTGGCCCGGGGACCCTCCCCGCTCCCCCCCACCCAGCGGCGGGATCCGGGGCGACGGTCCCCGACGCTCCCCTCGGGGCGGGATTCCGCCTCCGGCCGGGACCCTTCCCCTCCGCCCTTCCAGGACCGCCGCCATGACGTCGCCTCCACCCCCCGAAGCCGCCCTGGACGACCTCCTCCGGGAGGACCGCCGCTTCCCACCTCCAGAGGCGTTCCGCGCCAGGGCCCGGGTGGCGGACGAGGACGTCTACCGGGAGGCCGAGGCCGATCCCGAGGCCTTCTGGGCCCGGTGGGCCTCCGAACTCACCTGGTTCACCCCGTGGACGGAGGTCCTGTCCTGGGATCCCCCCCGGGCCCGGTGGTTCTCCGGGGGGGAGCTGAACGTGGCCCACAACTGCCTGGACCGGCACCTGGACGGGCCGAAGCGGAACCAGGCGGCCCTCATCTGGGAAGGGGAGCCGGGGGACACCCGGACCTACACCTACTGGGATCTCCACCGGGAGACGTCCACCTTCGCCAACGCCCTGAAGGGGCTGGGGGTCGGGAAGGGGGATCGGGTGGCCATCTACCTCCCCATGGTTCCCGAAGCGGCCATCGCCATGCTGGCCTGCGCCCGCATCGGAGCCATCCATTCGGTGGTCTTCGGGGGCTTCTCCCCCGAATCCCTGTCGGACCGGATCAACGACGCCGGCGCGAAGGTCCTCATCACCGCAGACGGGGGCTACCGCCGGGGGAACGTCGTTCCCCTCAAGCGGAACGCGGACCAGGCCCTGGAGAGCTGTCCCACCATCGAACACGTGGTGGTGGTGGCCCGGGGATGGAATGTCGCCCGGACCACCCAGACCACCCTGACGCCCGGGCGGGATCACTGGTACCACGATCTGATGGGAGCGGCCTCGGCGGAGTGCCCGGCGGAGCCCATGGAGGCAGAGGAGACCCTCTTCATCCTGTACACCTCGGGGACCACGGGGAAACCCAAGGGGGTGGTGCATTCCACGGGGGGGTACCTGACCCAGGTCTACGCCACCACCCGGTGGGTCTTCGACCTCCGGGACGAGGACGTCTACTGGTGCACCGCCGATGTGGGGTGGATCACCGGGCACTCGTACATCGTCTACGGCCCCCTGGCCAACGGGGCCACGGTGCTCATGTACGAGGGAGCCCCGGACTTCCCGGACCGGGGCCGCTTCTGGGAGATCTGTGAGAGGTACGGGGTGACGGTCTTCTACACCGCTCCCACCGCCATCCGGGCCTTCATGAAGTGGGGGGAGGAGTGGCCGGCGAAGTCGGATCTCTCCCGCCTCCGCCTCCTGGGGACGGTGGGGGAGCCCATCAACCCCGAGGCCTGGATCTGGTACCACCACGTCATCGGTGGAGAGCGCTGTCCCATCGTGGACACCTGGTGGCAGACGGAGACGGGAGGGATCATGATCACCCCCCTCCCCGGGGTCACCGAGACCCGGCCGGGTAGCGCCACCCGGCCCTTTCCGGGGATCTCCGCCACGATCCTGAGCGAGACCGGGTCCGAGGTGAATGCCGGATACCTGGCCATCACCCGACCCTGGCCCTCCATGCTCCGCACCATCTGGGGGGACGAGGATCGCTTCCGGGAGACGTACTGGTCCAAGTGGGACGGCCTGTACTTCCCGGGGGACGGGGCGAAGCGGGAGGAGGACGGATACCTCTGGGTCCTGGGGCGGGTGGACGACGTCCTGAACGTGGCGGGCCACCGCATCGGCACCATGGAGGTGGAGAGCGCACTGGTGGACCACCCGGCCGTGGCGGAGGCCGCCGTGGTGGGGAAGACCCATGACATCAAGGGACAGGCCATCGCCGCCTTCGTCACCCTGAAGGAGGGACGGGACCCCTCCGACGAGCTGGCCTACACCCTGAAGGGCCACGTGGCGGAGAAGATCGGGTCCATCGCCCGCCCCGAGGACATCCTCTTCACCGCCGACCTCCCCAAGACCCGCTCGGGGAAGATCATGCGGCGCCTCCTCCGGGACATCGCCGAGGGCAAGGCGCTGGGGGACACCACCACACTGGCCGACCCCGAGGTGGTCCGCCAGCTGAAGGAACGCCATGAGGAAGGGGCGTGAGCGCCCCCCTGGAGGCCCGGGTCCGGGAGGCGATCCGGGACATCCCCGACTTTCCCCGACCCGGCGTCCTCTTCCGGGATCTCACCCCCGTCCTGGCCAGGCCCGTCCTCTTCCGGGAGGTGGTGGAGCACCTGGCTGCCCGGGTCCGGGGGCTGGAGGTGGATCGGGTGGCGGGAATCGAGGCCCGGGGCTTCCTCTTCGGAGCTCCCCTGGCCCTGGAGCTGGGAAAGGGGTTCGTTCCCGTGCGGAAGCAGGGGCGCCTGCCCCTGGCGGGGGCTGCCGCCGCCTACGAACTGGAATACGGGTCCGACGTCCTGGAGGCGCAGTCCGGAGCGGTGGAGCCCGGGG
>JBJHCB010000282.1:0-3757 GCA_050485805.1 Gemmatimonadota bacterium
CCGGAGGAGGATCCCCAGGGACTCCGTCCCGGCGGGGTCCAGCCCCACCGCGGGCTCGTCCAGGAGGAGGAGGTCGGGTCGGGGGGCCAGGGCCTGGGCCAGGAGCAGCTTCCTCCGCATGCCGAAGGACCAGCTTCCCACGGGGGTGTCGGCTTCCCCCGCCAGGCCCAGGACCCGGAAGAGATCCGCCTCTTCCAGCCCGGGAGCGCTGGGGTCCACCCCGGCGAGTCGGGCGAAGAGGTGGAGGTTCTCCCTCCCCGTGAGGGTGTCCAGGTGGACGGGCTGGTCCGGAGCGTAGCCGATCCTCCGGCGCAGGGTGGAGCCCGCACCCCGGCTCGGGATGCCCAGGAGCTCCAGGGTGCCTCCGGTGGGTCGGAGGTCCGTGGCCAGGAGTCGGAGGAGACTTGTCTTTCCCGACCCGTTCGGGCCCAGGAGCGCCACCACCTCTCCCGGCTCCACCTCCAGCTCCACCCCCGTCAGCGCATCCCGGCCCCCGGGATACCGGAGGGCAAGGTGGTGGGCCCGAACCGCCGGAGGCTTCAGAGATCCCACCCGGCCCGGGCCAGCGCGGCCAGGTTCACCAGGACCACCACCAGGGCGGTGAGATGGAAGGCCGGCGGGAGGGTGGCCTCGGGGGCAGGGAGGAAGGCCCCCTGGATCAGGACCGGTACGCGGAGCGAGTGGACGGCCCATACCGCCCGGGCGAACCAGGCGTTCTGCCAGCTCCAGAGGCCCCAGAAGACCAGGGCCACCACGGCCACGCCCAGGAGCATCCAGACCCCCAGGGGGCCCCGTTCCACGGGGAAGGAGCCCGCCCGGGCCAGCGCCACCACCGCCCCGAGATAGAGGATCCCCACGTGGAGGTAGACGAAGGCGGCCTGCCGGAACTTCCGGGACCGTGGGTCCACCATCTACATCCCTTCCAGTCCGAGCTCCGCCCGCGCCACGTCCATGATGGCCGGGGTCAGGGTCTCGATCCCCCGCTCCCGGGCATAGTCGATGTAGATCCGCTTCACCATCCCCCGGACGAAGCGGGGTACCCGTTCCAGCCGGTCCACCGCCTCGGGACTCCATCGGACGGGGCCGGAATTCGCCGGAGGCGACGCATCCGTCTCCACCTCCTGGAAGGCCTCGTCCCGGGCGCCCGCCAGCCCGGTTCGCACCCCCTCCATGGGCTGCGCTGGGACCTCCCGCCCCCCCACCTTCACCCCCAGGGAGCTCACGAGCTGCGTCTCCATGGGGTTGGTGAGCATGGCCATCTCCCGTCCGCAGTCGGGGCAGGCGAAGACGGCGGCCATGGTGCCGTCCCCGGGGATCTGCCGCTCGGCGAATCCCATCACCTCGTCACAGGGAATGCAGAGGAACTTCATGACGCCTCCTCCCCCTGGATGGCCCGGAGGGCGTCCTCCACCCGGTCGGCCAGGACCCCGAAAGCGGCCGCCACCTCCCCGCCCGGCTCCTCCAGGACCCGGGGGTGGCCCCGGTCCGTGTCCTCGGAGATGCGGGGATCGAAGGGGATCTCCCCCCAGATGGGGACCCCCGTGTCCAGGGCCAGGCGCCGCGCCCCGTCGCCGGGGAACATGGGGTGGCTCTCTCCACACCCGGGGCATCGATAGCCGGACATGTTGGCCACCAGTCCCACGCCGGGCACGCCGGCCTCCCCCATCAACCGGAGGGAGCGGGCCACCACCGCCCGGGAGAGCTCCGACGGGGTGGTGACCACGAGGGCCAGGGGGAGGGCGGGGACCAGTTCCAGGAGGCGACCGATCTTGTCCGTCCCGGGAGGCACATCCACCAGGAGGAGGTCCAGCTCGCCCCAGGCCACGTCCCCCAGGAACTCCCTCAGGGCGGTGGTCTCCATGGTGCTCTGCCAGATGAAGCTGTCTCCTCCCGGGCCTCTCCACCGGAGGGGTGCGTCCTCCCGCTCCTGCAGGAGCTCCATGGACACCACGGGCACTCCCCCGGCCCCCCGGGGGGGGACGACACCCCGCTCTCCCTCGGCCAGGGTTCCCCGGGGAACGCCCAGCATGCGGGCCAGGGAGGGTCCGTTCAGGTCCGCGTCCACCACGCCCACCCGACGTCCGCGGGTGGCCAGGAGGGCGGCCAGGTTGGCCGTCACCGCGCTCTTCCCCACCCCTCCCTTCCCGCTGGCCACCGCCACCACCGCCCCCACGCCGGAGAGGCGCTCCGCCAGGCGCTGCCGCTGGTCCAGCACCTGCTCCAGGAGCTGCGACCCGGTGGAATGGTCCACGTCGTGGTAGGTCCGGAACTTCCGCACGGCCTGCCTCCTCTCCCGGTGGGATTCCGGGAATGCAGGACTGGAGAACGCCCGGCCGGAAGGGCGGGGCGTCAGGGGATGATCTGGGTCCCGGTCTCGTCGAAGACCGTGAGGGCGTCCACCGGACACGAGGCGCAGGCCTCCAGGAGCGCCACCTCGCTCACCTGGCCCAGGTCGGCCCGGAACACCGCCACTCCCTCGTCATCGAACTCGAAGGTGTCCGGGGACTCGGCGATGCAGTCCCCGAATCCGACGCAGAGAAGCCGGTCGATGACCACCCGGTACCCGCCGATCTTTCGTTCCTCGGTGGCTGCCACCCCTCCTCCCCGTCCAAAGGGCTCCGTTTCGGGGAGAACATCCGGCGGTCCGACCGGAAGGGCAAGGGGAGCCCCGGGCGTGGGCTTGCCGGGCGCGCCGGAGGCCCCTCACTTGCGGGAACGAATCCAGCGGGAGGGGGAGATGAGTCGGGACCGGGAGGGGGGACGGCGGGTGGGGATGCTCATCGGGGGAGGGGTGATCCTGGTGGCCGGGGCGCTGGTCTTCCTCACCCTGCAGCGGCCCACCCCCCCCATGTACGCCCCCTCCCCGGTGGTGCCGGATTCCGCCGGGGACCGGCGGGTGGGGCCCCTGGTCCGCACCGTGGACGCCACCGCCTCGGACCGGTGGACCCACTTCTCCTTCCAGGCCGGGGCGGTGGTGGAGGGCCCCGGTCCCACCGACTGGGACCTGGCCTTCCGCCGCTTCCAGATCATCGCCAACGGGGGGACCGGCTTCTTCGGAGAGGGAGGGATCCTGGACCTGGGAGAGGTGCCCTTCGACGCGGTCCGGACCGTGCCCGGAAAGGGCTACCTGCCCACCCTGGCCCGGGGCGACTCGGTGAACGAGGCCATCCGGGAGTGGTACGACTACTCCTTCCTCTCCCACCTCCTCACCCCCCGCCCCCGGGTGTACGCCATCCGCACCGCCGACGGCCGGAAGGCGAAGCTGGAGCTCCTGGGCTACTACTGCCCTGGAGCCCAGCCGGGGTGCGTCACCTTCCGCTACGTCTACGCCGGGGACGGGGGGCGGGACGTGGATCCGCCCCCGTCCTGAGGCGCGCCGGAGCCGCCGGGTCGCCTCCTACCAGGCGTGGGGGGTGGGGGTCCCCGCCTCCTTGTAGATGACCCCGTCCTTCATGACGAAGCCCACCTCCTTCAGGACCTCCACGTCCTCCAGGGGATTCCCCCGGACCGCCACCAGGTCCGCCCACTTCCCCGCCTCCACGGTCCCGGCGTCGTCCAGGATCCCCAGCAGGTTGGCCGCCTCCCGGGTGGCGGAGAGGAGGGCCCGGGCCGGGGTCATCCCCAGTTCCACCAGAAGCCGGAACTCGTCGGCGTTGGTGCCGTGGGGGAACACCCCGGCGTCGGTGCCGAACGCGATGGGGACCCCCGAAGCCACCGCGCGCCGGTGCGACTCCCGGGCCACGGGAGCGATCTCCAG
>JBJHCB010000283.1:0-3396 GCA_050485805.1 Gemmatimonadota bacterium
CCCCTGGACCGTGCGTCCTTCACCGTTCTCCTTCGGGCTCGGGTGGGCGGGCGTCCAGCTCCTGCAGGATCCGGTAGGCCTGGTTCCGGGGAACCCCGAGACGCCGGGCCACCTCCCGGGCGGCCCGACTGGCTCGCTCCCCCTGGGAGAGGAGGGCCGAGCCCAGCGCCCGGATGGCCTCCTCGTCCACCTCCTCCCGCTTCCCGGGATCCCCGGGATCCACGGGGGAGAGGACCAGGGTCACCTCGCCGCGCGGGGGAGTCTCCCCATAGTAGCGGGCCAGCTCCGACAGGGTTCCCCGGCGCGCCTCCTCGTGGATCTTGGTGAGCTCCCGGGCCACCGTCGCCTCCCGGTCCGGGGCGGCGCGCTCCGCCAGCGCCAGGAGGAGCGCCACGGTGCGCTCCGGGGACTCGAAGAAGACGGTGGTCTCCCGGGCCTCCACCACCCGCTCCACGAAGGCCTCCCGCTCCCGTCCCTTCCGGGGGACGAACCCCAGGAACTGGAAGGGGACGGCCGGAAACCCCGACGCCACCAGCGCCGCCAGCGCCGCGGAGGGCCCGGGGACCGGGATCACCCGGAACCCCGCCTCCAGCACCCGGGCCGTGAGACGCTCGCCGGGGTCCGAGACCAGGGGGGTACCCGCGTCCGAGACCAGGGCCAGATCCTCCCCGGAGGCCAACCGATCCAGGGCTTCGTCTCCCCGGGCCTCCTCGTTGTGGCGGTGATAGGAGAGGAGGGGGGTCCGGAGCTGGAAGTGCCGGAGGAGGACGGCCGTCCTCCGGGTGTCCTCCGCCAGGACGGCGGCCACCTCCCCCAGGACGCGGATGGCCCGGAGGGTGATGTCCTCCAGGTTCCCGATGGGGGTGCTCACCACATACAGGTCTCCCATGGGGCGGCAACATAGGGGACGGGGCCGGACACGCGGAAGGGCGGGGTCCCCCCGGGGACCCCGCCCTTGCAGGGAAGCCTGCGGGCCGCAGGCTCCCCGTCCTCCCCCCCTGCGCCCGGCCCCCGGGCCGGGTACGGGAGGATCCGCCTCAGATGTGGTCCTGGATCTTCCGCTCGAGTTGCGCCCGGGGCACCGCGCCCACCACCGTCTCCACCAGCTGCCCGTTCTTGAAGAAGAGGATGGAGGGGATGGAGCGGACCCCGAAACGACTGGTCACCCGGGGGTTCTGGTCCACGTCCAGCTTCGCCACCTTCACGCCCTGGTCGGCGTAGTCCACGGCGAGCTGGTCGACGATGGGCCCCACGATCCGGCAGGGGCCGCACCACGCCGCCCAGAAGTCCACCAGGGCCAGTCCCTCGGCGTCCTCGATGGTGGCGGTGAAGGTGTCGTCGGTGACCTGGAGGGTCTTCTTGGTATCCGTCATCTTGTCTCCTGTTGCGGCCCTCGGGACCCGCGTGGGGCCCCGGTTCGGGTCCGTCGTTCATGTCGTCCGGTTCGGTGGGGCCGAAGCCGGCCCCGATTCCCACCCCCCTACCCCCAGGAGCCCCATCGGATGCCGCCCTTCCCCATCCATCACATCGGAATCGCCGTGGAGTCCATCGACGCCTCGGCCCCGCTCTACGAACTCCTGAGTGGGGAGCGTTGTTCCCCCGTGGAGGAAATCGGCTCCCAGGGGGTCCGGGTCGCCTTCGTGGGCCAGGTGGAGCTCCTGGAGCCCACCGGCCCGGACACCACCGTCGCCCGGTTCCTGGCGAAACGGGGGCCAGGCCTGCACCACATCGCCTACCAGGTGGAGGACCTGGCGGCGGAGCTGAACCGCCTCGCCGCCCGGGGGATGGAGCTCATCGACCGGGAGCCCCGGGCCGGCGCGGGGGGGCACCGGGTGGCCTTCCTCCACCCCCGGAGCACCGGGGGGATCCTGGTGGAGCTGGTGGAGGACCACGGTTCCCCCACCGGGGAGGGGATCAGCGCCCCGAGGTGACCCGGTCCAGCCCGATCTCCTCCACCATCCACCGCCCGTCCCCGGCCCGGACCACCACGAAGGGGACGTCGTTCACCGTCCCCGCCACCTGGACCAGGTCCACCCCGATCCGGGTGGTGGGGTGGCGGCGGCCGGGGACGTTGGATTCGGAGCGGACCCGGAAGTCCTGGTGCGTCAGGATGGTGCTGATGGCATGCATCCGGATCTCGATCTCCTGCCAGGAGACGCAGGTCCGGGAGAGACCCACCCACGAGCCCATGCGACGGAAGCCGCAGGAGAAGGCCCCCCCGGTCTGCTCCGCCAGCGCGCCCTCGGCGGTCCCGAAGATGCGGGCCATGGCCTCCAGGTCCTGGACATTGGCCGCCTGGAGGAACCGCTCCACCGAAAGCATGGGCGCCACCCCCGCCATCCGGGCCTGACCGGTGGGGGGCGCCGAGGCGCATCCCCCCAGCATGGGCAGCGCCGGGAGCGCCAGGAGGAAGGCGAGGAGGAGGGGCCGCTTCATGGGCCGGAGGGTAGAGCCGCCGCGGACCCGGGTCAAGGCGCCCCGGGGCCGAAATGGAACCGGAGCTCCCCTCCCTCCTCCTCCGGGGGAAGGACCTCCACCCGGGTCCCCTCCTCCACCTCCTCCTCCAGCAGGCGCAGCGCCAGGGGGTTCTGGATGCGCTGCTGGATCACCCGCTTGAGGGGCCGGGCCCCGAAGATGGGATCGAACCCCTCCTCCGCCAGGCGGTCCTTCACCGCGTCGCCCACCTCCAGGGTGACGCCCAGCTCTCCGGCCAGCCTCCGCACCCGGTCCAGCTGCAGCTCCACGATGCGCCGCAGGTCCTCCCGGTCCAGGGGGCGGAAGAGGACGATGTCGTCGATGCGGTTCAGGAACTCCGGGCGGAAGTGGCGGTGCATCTCCCCCCGGACCCGCTCCCCGATGGCCTCCCACCGGGACGGATCATCCCCCCCGGCCCCCTCCTCCAGGATGTACTGGCTCCCGATGTTGGAGGTCATGATGATGACGGCGTTCCGGAAGTCCACGGTGCGCCCCTGGGCGTCGGTGAGGCGGCCGTCGTCCAGGATCTGCAGGAGGATGTTGAAGACCTCGGAGTGGGCCTTCTCGATCTCGTCGAAGAGGATCACGGCGTGGGGGCGCCGGCGCACCGCCTCGGTGAGCTGTCCCCCCTCCTCGTACCCCACGTAGCCGGGGGGCGCCCCGATGAGGCGCGCCACCGCGTGCTTCTCCATGTACTCCGACATGTCGATGCGGACCATGGCCCGCTCGTCGTCGAAGAGGAACTCGGAGAGGGCCCGGGCCGTCTCCGTCTTCCCCACCCCGGTGGGTCCCAGGAAGATGAAGGAGCCCACGGGCCGGTTGGGGTCCTGGAGCCCGGCCCGGGCCCGACGGACGGCGTTGGCCACCGCCTCGATGGCCTCGCCCTGCCCGATGACCCGCTCCCCCAGGAGGGCCTCCAGG
>JBJHCB010000283.1:3406-3756 GCA_050485805.1 Gemmatimonadota bacterium
GTGGGTGAGGCGCTGCCGCTCCGATTCCAGGAGGCGGGAGACGGGGATCCCCGTCCACTCCCCCACCACCCCGGCGATGTCGTCGGCGTCCACCTCCTCCTTCAGGAACTTCCCGTCGGCCTGGAGCTCCGCGAGACGGGCCTCTGCCTCCTCCGCCTCCTTCTGGGTCCGGGGGATCTCGCCGTACTGGAGCTCCGCCGCCCGCTGCAGGTCTCCGGTCCGGGTGGCCCGCTCCATCTCGGAGCGGAGCTCGTCGATGCGCTCCTTCAGCGCCTGGATCCGGGTGATGGCGTCCTTCTCCGACTGCCACTCCGCCTTCATCCCCGAGCTCTTCTCCCGGAGCTCCGCCA
>JBJHCB010000284.1:0-3731 GCA_050485805.1 Gemmatimonadota bacterium
CGGGTCGGAGACGGACGGGCAGATCGTGCTGGGGACCGGCAGCTTCATTCCGGGCTTCGAGGAGCAACTCAAGGGGGCGGCTGCCGGCGAGAGTCGAACGGTGACGGTGACCTTCCCCGAGGACTATCCCGCCGCCCATCTGGCCGGAAGCCCGAGCCCAGGGTGACCCCACCCCGCCATTGCATCCACCGGGGGGAGCGCCCTATTCTGGCGGTGTCCAGTGTCCGTGTCGTCAAGGAGGAATGACACCGTGCCCACCCCGTTTCCCTTCTCCGCCATCGTGGGTCAGGAGGAGATGAAGCTGGCCCTGCGGATCGCCGCCGTGGATCCGGGGGTGGGGGGAGTCCTCATCCTGGGGGACCGGGGGACGGGGAAGTCCACCGCAGTCCGGGCCCTGGCGGCCCTCCTCCCCCCCATTCCGGTGGTGGACGGCTGCGCCTACGGATGCGACCCGTCGGCCAACGGATCCCTCTGCTCCGAATGCCGGGCCCGGAAGGGCGCGCTTCCCGTACGGGAGGTCCGGGTCCCCATGGTGGACCTTCCCCTGGGAGCCACCGAGGACCGGGTGGTGGGCACCCTGGATCTGGAGCGCGCCCTTTCCGATGGCAGCCGCCGGTTCGAACCCGGGCTCCTGGCCCGGGCCCACCGGGGGTTCCTCTACATCGACGAGGTGAATCTACTGGAGGATCACCTGGTGGATCTCCTCCTGGACGTGGCCGCCTCCGGGGAGAACGTGGTGGAACGGGAGGGGCTCTCTGTCCGCCACCCCGCCCGCTTCGTCCTGGTGGGGAGCGGGAACCCCGAGGAGGGGGACCTGAGGCCCCAGCTGCTGGATCGGTTCGGGCTCTCCGTGGAGGTGGAGACCCCCCGGGACCTGGATCAGCGGGTGGAGGTGGTGAAGCGTCGGGACGCCTATGACCGGGATCCTCCCGGCTTCGCCCGCCGCTGGGCGGGGATGGACGGGCGGGTCCGGCAGGGACTGGCCCGGGCCCGGGCCCGGCTGGCCGGGATCGGGGTCCCGGACGAGCTCCTCCGGGAGGCCTCCCGCCTCTGCATGGCCCTGGAGGTGGATGGGCTCCGAGGGGAGCTCACCCTCCTCCGGGCCGCCCGGGCCGCAGCGGCGCTGGAGGGCGCCCACGAGGTCACCGTGGCCCACCTCCGGGCCGTGTCGCCCCCGTCCCTCCGACACCGCCTCCGGAGGGATCCCCTGGACGAGGCGGGAACCACCGTCCGCATCACCCGGGCGCTGGAGGAGCTGGCCTCATCCCCCACCCCACCGGCCTCCTGACACGGGCCGGGGTGTCCATGGCGCCCGTCCTCCCCCGCGACCCCTTCACCCTGGCCGCCCTCGTGCTGGCGGTGGACCCCTCCGGGGTGGGAGGAGTGGTCCTCCACGGGCCCGGGGGACCGGCCACCGACGCCTGGCTCCGGCTCCTGCGGCATCATCTCCCCCCCGGGGCTCCCTGGAGGCGCCTCCCCGCCGGCGCCACCCCGGACCGCCTGGTGGGGGGGGTGGACCTGTCCCTCACCCTGGCGCGGGGCATCCGGGTCCTCCAGCCTGGACTCCTGGCGGAATGCCACCGGGGGCTCGTGGTGGTGCCCTCGGCCGAGCGCCTCCCCCCCGAAGCCATCCCGCCCCTCCTGGAAGCACTGGACCGAGGGCGGATCCGGGTGGAACGGGAGGGGTTGTCCGGGGACTCCCCCGCTCAGGCGGCCCTGGTGCTCCTGGACGAGTCCGGAGCGGAGGAGGAGGGAGCGCCGGAGGCCCTCCGGGACCGCCTCGCCCTCCTGCTGACCCTCCCCCCCCGCTGGCTTCCCGAGGAGGGGGCGGCCGAGGTCTCCCGCGCCAGGGCGCTCCTTCCCCGGGTCCAGGCCCCGGAGGAGTGGATGCGGGAGCTCGCCCTCCTGGCGCAGGAGGGCGGCCTGCCCTCACTCCGCCCCGTTCTCCTGGCGCTCCGCGTGGCCCGGATCCTGGCGGCGCTGAGAGGGGACGTCCAGGTGTCCCGGGAGGACGCGGACTGGGCCGCGCTCCTCGTATTGGGGCCCCGGGGGGCGCCCGTTCCCATCCCCCCCGGGACCGAGGACGCCACCGAAGCCCCGGGGGAGGAGGAGCCGGGGGAGGCGGCGGAGGGGGATCCCACTCCCGGCCAGGCCCCCCCCCGGGGTGGATCCCACCCACCCCTGGAGCCGCCCCCCCCGGCCCCTGCCGCCGGCGACGCCGGGACGGAGAGGGAATCCGACGGGACCCGGGAAGCCCTCCCGGACCGATGGGTGGAGGCCGTCCGCGCCTTTCTCCCGGAGGAGGGGGAGTCCCGGCGGAGGCTCCGGGGGCGGCCGGTCCGGGCCCTGGGGGGGGGGAGGGGGGAGACGGCCACCCGGGCCCACGAGCGGGGGCGGCGGGTGGGCGCCCTCCCCGGAACCCCCAGCCGGGGCCGGCGCCTGGACCTCTCCGCCACCCTTCGCGCCGCGGCTCCCTGGCAACGCCTCCGCACGCTCCCGGACGTGCGCACCCCTTCCCCCTCCGGGGAGGGCTCCTCCCCCGGGGGAAGCCATGTGGGCGAGCCTCGGAAGAGGGGGGAGACGGGGGTCCGTGTCCTCCGGCAGGACCTCCACGTCCAGCGACGGATCCGGCCCGCCCTGCGCCGGCTGATCCTTCTGGTGGACGCATCGGGGTCCCAGGCCCTCCGCCGCCTGGGCGAGGTGAAGGGAGCGGTGGAGCTGCTCCTGGCCGGGAGCTACCGCCGCCGGGAGGAGGTGGCCCTGGTGGTCTTCCGGAACCGGGACGCGGAGCTGGTGCTGCCGCCGACCCGCTCCCTCACCCGGGCCCGGCGCCTCCTCCGGGGGTTGCCGGGAGGCGGGGGCACCCCCCTTCCCCGGGCCCTGGAGCTGGCCCTCCGCCTCTCCGCCGAGTGCCGGAGGGAGGGGGTGGAGGGCGAGCTCGTCCTGCTCAGCGACGGCCGTCCCAACGTGGACCTCCGGGGACGGGGGAACCGACCCCGGGCCCGGGAGGACGCCCTGGCGCTGGCCGGCGCCCTGGGAGCCCGCAGATCTCCCCTCAGGATCCTGGACACCTCCCTCCGGGGTGAGCCCTTCCTGGAGGAGCTGGCTCTCCGGTCGGGGGGGAGGGTGGATCACCTCCCCTTCGCCGATGCCCGGCGCCTGGAGGGGGCGCTGGCCGGAGATCGGCGGGACGACCCTACCCCCCGGATCCCGGGGCGGGGGACCGGGGCAGGACGGACCCGATGAGGAGCGCCCGGGCCCCCATTCCCGCGGAGCTGGAAGCCGAGACGCCACCCGCCACGGTCCACCCGGCGCCCCGGCGATGGGCCGACGCCCTTCTGGATCCCCTCCTGGGGTGGCGGGACCGTATTCTGGCCAGCCCGGGGTTCCAGCGGTGGGCCGCGGCCTTCCCCCTGACGCGACCCATCGCCCTGCGGCGCTCCCGCCAGGTCTTCGACCTGTGCGCGGGGTTCGTCTACTCCCAGACCGTGCTCGCCCTGGTCCGGCTGGACCTGTTCACCCACCTGGGGGACGGCCCGGCCACCCCGGCGGAACTGGCGGATCATACCGGGATCCCCCGGGAACGCCTCTCCCGTCTCCTGGGCGCCGGGGTGGCCCTCCGCCTCCTGCGGCGGACCCGCTCCGGCCGGGTGGCCCTGGGCCCCCTGGGCGCTCCCCTGGTGGGGAACGACGCCCTGGCCCACCTGGTGGAGCACAACGTCCTCTTCTAC
>JBJHCB010000285.1:0-3731 GCA_050485805.1 Gemmatimonadota bacterium
GGGGAAGAGGACCAGCACCCCCAGCACGTTGAAGCTGCTGTGGAAGAGGGCGATGGCCACTGCGGGATCCCCCTCCCCCACCACCGCCACCGCCCCGGCCAGGAGGAGGGGGAGGAGCGCCAGGGCCAGGAGCGCGGTGAGGAGGTTGAAGAGGATATGGGCCGCCGCAGTCCGGCGGACCGGCACCGAGCCGCCGATGGAGGCCAGGACCGCCTTCACGGTGGTCCCCAGGTTCTGGCCCACCACCAGGAGCGCCGCCTGTTCCAGCCCCACCGTGCCGGCGTGGAGTCCGGTGAGGGTGGTGGCCACCGCCGCCGACGAGGACTGCATCACCACCGTCATGGCGGCCCCCACCAGGACCAAGAGCGCCTTCCCCGCCAGCGTCCTCCCGGGGAAGGCGCCGGGGTCCAGGCGCTCCGCCAGCCCCTCCATCCCCACCTGCAGGGTATCGATCCCCACGAAGATGAGCCCGAACCCGGCCAGGGCCACCCCGGCGTGGGCCACGGGACCGCGCCCCACCAGACGGGTCAACGCCCCCGCCGCCACCAGGGGAAAGGCCAGCACCGACAGGCTCACCTTGAGCCCCAGGGTGGACACGATCCACCCCGTGCTGGTGGTCCCCAGGTTGGCGCCGAAGATCACACCCACCGCCTGGGGAAAGGTGATGAGCCCCGCGCTCACGAACCCGATGGTGGTGAGGGTGGTGGCGGAGGAGGACTGGACCAGGGCCGTGACCGCCGTTCCGGAGCAGAGGGCGGTGAAAGGGGTGCGGGCGAAGCGCTGCAGGAGGCTCCGGAGCGCCTCGCCGGCGGCGGAGCGAAGTCCCTCGGTGAGAAGGATCATCCCCAGGAGGAAGATCCCCACCCCTCCCAGGATGGGGAGGATCACGGCGCGGGATCCCCCCCACCACCCGGGTGCCCGGCGGGGTACGCTCCCGGGGCGGCGTGCTTCTCCCTCACGCCCCGGCCTCCATCATGGAGCGGTACCCCTCCCGGAAGGTGGGGAACCGGAACCGGTAGCCCGAATCCCGAAGCCGGCCATTGGCGCACCGCTTGTTGGAGCGGTCCCGGGAGAGTCCCGGGTCCGTGGGAGGCGCGGGAGCCCCCAGCATCTCCGCCAGTTCCCGGTAGACCTGGCAGAGGGGCGTGGGCTCGTCGTCCACGCCCAGGTAGGTGGATTCGGGTCGGGGAAGGCCGAGGAGGTGGACCAGAGCCCCGGCGCAATCGTCCCGATGGATCCGGTTCGACCAGATGGGGCCATCTCCCGGGCACCGGGCCCGCCCGTCCCGGACCAGATCCAGGAGGCGGGTGCGACCCGGCCCGTAGATCCCCCCCAGACGGAGCACCACGCCGGGGAACGGACCCTCCAGCACCGTCTCCTCGCCCCGGAGGACCGTGCTCCCGCGGAAGTTCTCGGGATGGCAGGGGGTCGCCTCGTCCACCCAGTCCCCTCCGGCATCCCCGTAGACCGCCGTGGACGAGACGAAGATGACCCGCTCCACCCCCTCGCCCCGGTCCAGAAGGGCGGAGAGGAGACGCCGGGGGCCCGTCACGTAGGCGGCTTCGTACGCCTCCTCCCGGGGGCCGTCGGCGGCCACGGCGTACACCACCCGGTCCACCGCGGGGAGGAGGGGCGCCAGGTCGTCCCGGAGGAGATCGGCGGCCACCGGTCGGATCCCCGCAGGGAGGACTCCGGGGCTCCGCCGAAGTCCCCAGACCGTATGCCCGAGGGAGGCGAGTTCCCGGCCCAGCTCCGTCCCCACGTACCCGCACCCCGCGATGAGAACCCTCATGTTCCTCCCCGCTCCGGGATGGTTCCCCCCCGCCGGAGGCGGGCGGTCCCCGTGGGAATCAGTTGGTGAAGCAGCGGTTCCCCAGGCGGACCATGCGGAGGGTGCCCGGGAACCCCGGGTCCCCCGACGCCGTCCCCTCCAGGCGGGTGTCGGAGACCACGCGGAAGTCCAGCACGAAGGAGGGTCCCTCGGGGTCGTCACCGAAGGCGCTGACCTCGATGGAGAGCTGGTCCCCCGCCAGCGTGCCCTCGTACCCCACGGGCCACAGGACGGAGGACCCCGCCCGTTTCACCGCTCCGCTGCCCGCCACCCGGGCACCCTGTTGACCCAGGGTCATGCCCACGTAGGGGAGGTCCACCAGGGGTTCGTTCCCGGGCCCGATGGTGCCCTCGGCACACCACTCCCCCGTGACTCCGGTGAGGGTCGGATCGGTGGCTCCCTCGATGCAGCCGGCCGTGACGAGGGCGAGGAGGACCAGGATCCCGGCAGGCCCGCCTCGTCGGCGATGCCGGAGTACCCCGGGGAGCGGAGGGTGGGAGGGGAAGGGATCCATGGAGATCACCTGGGGATGGAGAGGGGAGGAAGAGGACGGCAGGCCCTGGAACGGGCCGGGCAGGGCGCCCGGGACGAACCCCCGACTGGAAGCCGGGAAGGGGAATGGGCGGTGAGGGATTCGAACCCCCGACCTCCTGCTTGTAAGGCAGGCGCTCTGAACCGGCTGAGCTAACCGCCCCCGCCCCTCCCGCCCCGGAGCACCAGCGCCACGGGGAAGAGGACGAGATACACCGCCACCAGGAGGAGGGGAGCCACCGTGATGTCCCCGCGGTCCACCAGGACGAAGGCCACCACCGCCACCAGCACCCCCGCCCCCCCGAGGCCCCACGCCGCGGGGGAGGGGGCGTATCCTCCACTGGAGGCGTCCGTGCCCCGCTCGGCCCGGGCCCGTCGCCCGGCCTCGGTTCCCCGTCCATCCCTTCGTCGAGCGGCCATGGTGGAGAATGCTACCCAGGGGGGTCCGGGGGGTCAACCTCGCCCCCTCGCTCCTCCAGGAACCCCCCGATGGGGGGATGGGGGGGCGGGCCCCACCAGGCCGGAGAATCGGGAGGCTCGCTGGCCCGGAGACGCGCCATGCGCTCCCGGTCCCTCCGGCGACGGATCCGGAAGAGGACCAGGAGCACCACCCCGAGGAAGACCCAGAACACGAAGGACTGGGAAAGCACGAGGACCCACCCGAACCGTCGCTTCACGTGCTCCAGCCACTGGCGCTCGAAGGTTCCGGTGGTGATCCCGAAGGTCCGTCGGAAGGCCTCCTCCAGGTTCTCCGTCTCCCGCCAGCGGGCCAGGAAGAGCTCCAGACCCCGTTCCCCACTTCCCTCCGCGAGGTAGCTCACCGCCGTGGCGGAGAGGAGATAGGCCAGCTCCGCCTCGGCCCGCTCCCGGGGCCACACCAGGGAGATGGAGTCCAGGGGGGGAGCCCCCCCTCCGGCCAGGGCCAGCCGGAGGCGCCAGGCGGACGTCCGGTCCCAACCCCCCGACGCCCACTGGGCGTACCCCTCGTCGAACCATCGGGGGATGCGGAGACCCTCCAGGTGGTCGTGGAGACCCAGGTGGGCCCATTCGTGGAGGAGGGTCCGATCCTCGGTCCCCTGGCCGGACCAGGGGTGGGCGAAGAGGGGGATGACGATCCGGTCCCGGGAGGGGATGGCCACCCCGGCCCCCCAATGGGGAATCTCTCCCCCGGTGAGGGCATCGAAACGGGCCCGGTCCGGGGCCAGGAACACCACCGCCCGCCGGGGTACCTCCGCCGGAAGCCCCGGAAGCCAGGGATTCCCCTCCAGGACGGCCAGGGCCCGTTGCGCCCTTCCCTCCCCCCCCGGCCAGTGCACGTTGCGGTGCCGGTCCCGGAGGACGGGAGCCCCCGGGACCACCACCTGGGCCC
>JBJHCB010000286.1:0-3725 GCA_050485805.1 Gemmatimonadota bacterium
GGGTAGGCCCGTCGGGGATCGAAGTCCGGGGGCGTATGGAGGATCCCGTGGAGGGCCTTCCCGTCCACGTCCAGGTAGCGCAGGAGCTCTACCTCGCCCAGGGCTCGGTCCCGGAGCCAGGGGTTGGCGTCGGTGAGGGGCCGGAGACCCTCCAGATCCGGGGCGGCGGCGAACCACTCCCCCGGAAGCCCCGCCTCCGCCACCTGCACCACCGCCCGGCTCCCGTCCTCCGACAGGGTGAAGCCGGTCCAGCGGCGTCCGTCGCGGATCAACTCCTCCAGGGTGCCGGTGGCGGGATCGTAGCGGTGGATGCCCCATTCCCACTCGGTGCGGGACCCGTAGGAGAGGTGGATCCGGTCCCCCTCCTCCTCCCAGGCCACCACGGACCACCGGGGTGAGGTCTCGTCCTCGGGGTCCTCCTCCAGGAAGAGGGTGCGCTCCCCCGAGTCGGTGTGGACGAGCCAGAGGCCCCGGTCGCTGGAGGCCACCAGGAGGGAGCCGTCCCCGTTCAGTCGGACCGGGTTGAGGCGGGGGGCGTCGGCGTCGTCGCCTTCCCCTTCGGACTTGGCCAGCTCCCGGGGCGCGTCCAGCTCCAGGCTCTGGAAGAGGAGACGGTCCCCGTCCCGCCAGGCCCAGGCCCGACCGTCCCCGGACCATCGGAGGGTGAGGCCCCCATCGTTGGCGATGAGCTCCCGTTCCTCCTCTCCCGCCCGGATCCCTGCCCCGGATCCGGTGAGGGGTCGGGCCACGATGCGGTGGTCCCGCCCGAAGATCCGGTCGTAGTCGGTCCCCTCCGTGATGTCCACCTCCAGGCGAAGCCACGCACCGTCCCGGGTCAGGTCCCACCCCGCGAGGGGCGACTCCCCCAGGATCTCCGTCACCGAACCGTCCTCCACCCGGGCCAGACCCAGGGCCCGGGTCAGCCCCATCCGTCGGATGGCCTCCCAGGAGAGGAAATCGTCTCCTCCGGACCGGACCACGATGGGGCCGGTCACCTCGTGGAGGAACCGCTCCCGGGCCTCCCGCTCCCAGGCTGCGGAGTACAGGGGGAAGACCACCCCGGACCCGTCGGGGAGCCACCGGAGCCCCGGATCCCCGGCTCCCGGGGCCAGGACCCGGTCCGCCGGGAGGGGGGCCGTTCGGAGCCGGCCCGAGGCCGCATCCCAGAAGGCCAGGTCAAAGGGCGCCCCGGCTGCCGCCTCCGCCGGGCCGCCCTGTCGGAGCACCAGCGCCAGGGTCCCCCCGTCGGGCGCCCAGGCCGCCGCCTCCACCTGCCGCTCCCCCGAGAAGAGGGCCCGGGCCTCTCCCGTCCGGGTATCCACCACCTCGTGGTGTCCCACCACCGGAGCCACGTACGTGGGATCCCCGAACCGATGGTTGTCGATCCCGAGACGCCCCTCCTGGGAGATGTGGGAGAGGAGGGCCCACCCGCCGTCGGGGCTCAGGGCCTGGAGCGAAGGCGTCCGGAGGCGGAAGAAATCCTCCGATCCGAAGGGCGTGGAAGACGGAACGGGCGCCTGGGCACCGGCCGGAGGGATCGCGCCGTCTTGGACCGTCTGGGCGACCGGCTGGGCGCCGAGGGCACCCCCCCATCCCGGGGTGAGGACGACGAGGAGGGTGGAGAGGACGGAGAGGGGAGTACGCATGGGACGCTCGGGGCGGGGGGCGGGCTCGGCGGGGACTCCGGGAATCCAGTAGGCACAGTACCGGCGGGGAGGAAGAAGATCAAAGGAAGGAGCTCCCGGTCCCCCGGCCGGCATCCCACCGGGAACCCCGGCCCGAGACCCCGGTAGGAAAGGCACAAGTGAGTATGCTTTCGCAGGAGCCCCCATCCATGCCCATCCGGACGCCCGTTCTCGTGGCGGTTGTCCCCTTGGCCGGCCTTCTCCTCGGTCCCGGGGAAGGGGCGGCCCAGGAGCCTCCCGCCGCGCCCGTCCCCACCCTGGTCCAGCCCGGCGCCCCCGGCGAGGCGGGCCGGAGACTCACGGTGGATGACCTGGTGGTGCCGGTCCGGCCCCGCCACACCGAAGCGGATGTCCGCTTCATGCAGAACATGATCCACCACCACGAGCAGGCCCTGGTCATGAGCCGGATGGCGCCGGAGCGGACCACCCGCGGCGACCTCCTGACCCTGGCCGCCCGCATCGAGCGGGCCCAGGGGGACGAGATCCTCCTCATGGCCCGGTGGCTCCACCTCCGGGGCGAGGCCGTGCCGGCCATCGCGGTGGAACTGGACCGGCCCCTCCCCGGCGTGGAGCCCGCCCACGCCCACCACCGGGAAGGGGCCCACCCGGGCCACGGCCGCGGGCCCATGGCGGGGATGCTCACCCCGGAGCAGCTCCAGGAGCTCTCCGAGGCCCGGGGAGACACCTTCGACCGCCTCTTCCTGGAGTTCATGATCCACCATCACGAGGGCGCCATCCAGATGGTGGACGAGCTGTTCCGGGCGCCGGGGGCGGGCCGGGACACGGAGACCTTCCAGTTCGCCACCGAGGTGGCCAACGACCAGCTCGGCGAGATCGCCCGGATGCGGGTCATGCAGGTCGACGCCGGCTAGCGCATGCGGCTCGGACGGGAGCCGTCCAGGTGTCCTTGGGATCCATCACCACAGGGGAGGTAGACGCACGATGGCCGGAATCGGAGTGACGGGAGACGCGAGCCGGATGGGCTGGACCGGTGTGGCAGGCGGGTTGGCCCTGGCGGCCCTCCTGGCGGGGGGGCTCGAGCTCTCCGCCCAGGACTTCACCCTGGGGGGGGACGACGACCCCCGGGTGGGGCTCGCCGCCGGGTGGTTCGACGCGGAGGAGGCGTCCTGGAACATGGACCTCCTCCAGAGCCTTCCCAGGCCCGAGGGGTTCTGGGATCCCGACGACCCCGGGGCCTTCGCCTTCGCCAACACCGACCTGGCCTTCCAGGAGGACCTCCTCTACCTGGGGAACTATCACGGCATCCTCATCTACGACATTTCCGACCCCGCCGCCCCGGCCCTCCGCACCGCCATCGTCTGTCCCGGCGGCCAGGGGGACGTCTCCGTCCACGGGAACCTGGTCTTCATGTCGGCCCAGGAGCCCCGGGGTCGGGTGGACTGCGGTACGCAGGGCACCTCCGACGACCGGGTGGATCCCGACCGCTTCCTGGGCGTCCGCATCTTCGACGTGAGCGACCTGGACAACCCGGTGCAGGTGGCCGCGGTCCAGACCTGCCGGGGTTCCCACACCCACACCCTGGCGGCGGATCCGGGTGACCCGGCCACCCTCTACGTCTACAACTCCGGCACCAGCGCGCCCCGCCCGGGGGAGGAGCTGGCGGGATGCGTGGACGACCGGGACCCCTCCAACCCCCGCACGGCCTACTGGAGCATCGACGTCATCGAGGTGCCCCTGGCGGCGCCCCAGGATGCCCGGGTGGTGGACTCCCCCCGGGTCTTCGCCGACGCCGAGACGGGTCGGATCGACGGGCTCTTCGAGGGAGGGGACCACGGCGAGGGGACCCAGACCACCCGTCCCACCGATCGTTGCCACGACCTCACCACCTATCCCGAGCTGGGGCTGGCGCTGGGGGCCTGCTCGGGGAACGGCATCCTCCTGGACATCTCCAACCCCCGGGAGCCGGTGCGCATCGACGAGGTGGTGGACCCCATGTTCGCCTTCTGGCACTCGGCCACCTTCAACAACGACGGGACCACGGTGATCTTCACCGACGAGTGGGGGGGCGGGACCCAGCCC
>JBJHCB010000287.1:0-3713 GCA_050485805.1 Gemmatimonadota bacterium
GCCCTGGCCCGGCACCCCGAGTGCAACGCCCACTGGGGGGGAGACCACGTCCGGCGTTTCCATCGGGTGCACCTGGCGGTGGCGGTGGCCATCGACGACGGCCTCATCACGCCGGTGATCCGGGACGCACACCGGAAGGGGCTGGTGGAGATTGCGTCGGAGGTACGGGACCTGGCCGGCCGTGCCCGGGAGAAGAAGCTGAAGCCCGACGAATACACCGGCGGCACCTTCTCCGTCTCGAACCTGGGGATGTTCGGGATCGAGGAGTTCACCGCGGTGATCAACCCGCCGGAAGCGGGGATCCTGGCGGTGGGGGGGATGGAGGAGCGTCCGGTGGCGGTGGACGGGGAGCTGGAGATCCAGACCCGGATGAAGCTCACCATGAGTTGCGACCACCGGGTCATCGATGGGGCCCAGGGTGCTCGCTTCCTCCAGACCCTGAAGGGGATCCTGGAAGAACCCCTCATGGCCCTGGTCTGAAGCGGGGGGGGGAACCCCTCCCCCGGAACCGGTCAGAACCGGATCGTCGTCCTCACCCCCACCCCCGGGGAGGCTGCGGCCCGGACGGTCTCGTCGGCCTGAGCCGGGAGGGGGAGGGGCTCTTCGGGGAGGAGGATCCAGGGGCGGACCTCCACCCGGATCCGGCGTCCGCTCTCGATGGCCGTGGCCAGGGAGATGGCGCCGGCCGCCAGGTTCACCGCGGCAAGCCGTCGGAACGACGCATCCTCCTCGTCCAGTCGCAGGGCCCCCAGCGCCACCGAGGAGGCCCCTGCAACGATCCCCAGGGTCACCCCCCAGGTGGGCGCCTCTCCGGTCCGGATTCCACCCAGGTTCCAGGCGGTGGCCAGCCCGCCCACCACCCCCGAGGCCAGGGAGACGTGGCGGTAGCGGGACGGGATGCCCGGGGGCCCCTCCTCCGGTCCCGGCCAGGTCCCGTACGTGGGCTGGATCCAGGTGGCCTCATCCACGGTGAGCCCGTTCCGTTCGAGCCACTCCAGGAGCTCCACCTCGTCGGCCAGTTCGGGGATCCTGGCCAGATTCCGGTCCCGGGCCACCCGGTCCACGAGGTCGACGCGGCCATCCGTCGCCAGGAGATACCCCACCGCGCAAAGCACGCCCCGGTGGTCGCGGAAGACGGGTACCCGGCCGGGAATCCCTGGATTCCGGGGGAAGTCACCCCTCTGCCGGTACTCCGCCAGGCGGTCCATCTGCCCGAGCCGTGCCGCCCGCTGCTCCGCCGACAGCTCCGGCGGGATGTGGGCTCGGAGGTGGGCCTCCACCCGTTCCAGATGCGCGCGGATGCGGGCCTCCTCCCTTTCCAGGAACCACGGGGCCGGGGGGGGGGCGGCCAGGCGGGGCTCCGCCTGGGTGGCGGACACGTGGACGGTGCTCCCTCCCGGGTGTGCCGCGGAGGTGCCGCGCTCCCCGGCGGGGGCGGCGTGGGCGGAGCCCAGGAGGGGGAGGAGGCCAAGGGCGAGGAGGGCCGCGGACACGCCGGCGGTGGAGAGGGACGGGGACGGGATGCTCGACCGCATGGGACGCTCCTGGGGGCCACCGGGGGATCCTGGCACCGGCTCGGGGAGGTGCCACCCCGGGGCCCGGCGCCCGCTATCCAGGAAACGAACGGGAGCCCCGCCGTGTGACGGAGCTCCCGTGGGCGTCTCCCCCCATCCGGAGGGCAGGGGACGGGGGCCGGCCGGCCCCCCCGGCGTCAGGCGCTGCTCCCCCCCGAGCCGAAGTCCACCCGGGGGACCGCCCGCTCGGCCTCGTCCATCTCGAAGAACTCCCGGGGCCGGAAGGAGAAGGCGTTGGCCACGATGTTGGAGGGCACCGACCGGATCTTGGTGTTGTAGTCCCGGACCACGGCGTTGTAGTACCGGCGGGCCCGCTGGATGGCGTCCTCCAACGTCTGCAGGGTCCGCTGGAGGTCCATGAAGTTTTCGTTGGCCCGGAGCTGGGGATAGGACTCGGAGAGGGCGAAGAGGGAACGGAGCGTCCCCGTCAGGGCGTTCTCCGCCTGGGCCCGGTCCTCCGGGCCCTGGGCTCCCATGGCCTGGTTCCTGGCCTGGATCACGGCCTCCAGGGTCTCCCGCTCATGGGCGGCATAGCCCTTCACGGTGGAGACGAGGTTGGGGACCAGGTCGTGGCGTCGCTTGAGCTGGACGTCGATGTCGGACCAGGCGGCATCCACCTGCTCCCGGAGCCGGACCAGGCCGTTGTAGATGGCCACCACCCCCACCACCAGGAGGAGGAGGACGATGAGGAGGATCCACATGGGTCGTGTCTCCTGGGGACGAGGGAGAGCGGCATGGGAAGAAGGGAACCCTGACGGGTCCCGTCGGGGGCGCCGGAGCCGATCCGCCCCGGGGTCGGCACGGAGCGGGCTCCATGATTACGGGCTTCAGCCCCGGAAGTAAAGGTTTCCCGCGGTCCCGAGGGGGGGCCGGGCAACCCGCTCCGGCCTTGGCAGACCCCGCGCGGCCGGTCTAACTTGTCGGCGGTCCGAATCCGGAAGCCCGGGGGCGCGCCGCAGAGCGACGCCCCCTTCACGTGCAGACGAGGCGAGGTGTAGCGTGGCGGGGAACGACAAGGACGGCAAGAACTTCGACCTCCTGGTGGTGGGTGGTGGCCCCGGCGGATACGTGGCCGCCATCCGGGGAGCCCAGCTCGGGATGAAGGTGGCCTGCGTGGAGGCGGAGGCCCTGGGCGGCGTCTGTCTGAACATCGGGTGCATCCCCACCAAGACCCTCCTCAGTTCCGCCCTCCTGGTGAGCGAGCTCAAGGAGGCGGACAAGCACGGCATCACCCTGGGGGAGATCTCCCTGGATCTGGGCCCGGCCCAGGAGCGGAGTCGTCGCGTGGCGGACCAGATGAGCAAGGGGGTCTCCCACCTGCTCAAGAAGAACAAGGTGGCCCACGTCCAGGGCTATGGACGCCTGGCCGGAAAGGGGAAGGTGGAGGTGGAGGGCCCGGACGGCTCCACCTCGGTCTATCAGGCGAAGCACATCATCCTGGCCACCGGCTCCCGTCCCCGGAACCTCCCCTTCCTCCAGATCGATGGGGAGCACATCTGGTCCTCGGACCATGCCCTTCACGCCAAGGAGGCCCCGGGCACCCTGGCCGTCGTGGGAGCGGGGGCCATCGGGATGGAGTTCGCCGACGTCTTCGAGGCCTACGGCACCAAGGTCACCATCCTGGAGGCCCTGGACCGGATCCTTCCCCTGGAGGACGCCGAGGTCTCGGCCCACATGGAGAAGACCTACAAGAAGCGGGGGATGGAGATCCACACCGGCGCCCGCCTGGAGAAGGCGGAGCCGGGGGAGAAGGGGGTCACCCTCGCCTTCAAGGATCGGAAGGGGGAGGACCACACCCTGACGGTGGATCGGGTCCTTTCCGCGGTGGGCCGGGTCCCCAACACCGAGGATCTGGGGCTGGACCGGGCCGGGGTGAAGCTCACCGAGAAGGGGGGCTTCATCCAGGTGGACGAGTGGATGCGGACCAACGTGGAAGGCGTCTACGCGGTGGGCGACTGCGCGGGCAACCAGCTCCTGGCCCACAAGGCCTCCCACGAGGGAATCGTCTGCGTGGAGAAGATCGCCGGTGAGGCCCACGGTCCCGTGGATTACGCCAACGTCCCCAACTGCACCTACTGCCACCCCGAAGTCGCTTCGGTGGGACTCACGGAGGAGCAGGCCCGGGAGAAGGGGCTCGAC
>JBJHCB010000288.1:0-3708 GCA_050485805.1 Gemmatimonadota bacterium
GCCCTGGCCACGGTGGTCTCCTACTACTACTACCTCCGGGTGGCGTGGTACATGTGGATGCGGAGCGCCCCCGAGGGAGCGCCGGCGCGGCCGGTGTGGGCCCCGGTGCCCCTTCGCCTGGGCCTCCTCGGCGCGGCCGGAGTCCTGCTCTACCTGGGCGTCTTCCCCGGGGGGCTCCTGGACGGAGCCCTCACGGCCGCGGAGGGGATGGAGACCCTTCGGGACGGGCTCCTGGGCCTTCGGCCCTGACCGCCCCCTCGGACTCGCCTTCCGCCGGCCGGGTCCAGGGGGGCCCGGGGCGACGGACCCGCCCCGAACGGGCAGGGTCGAGCCGCCGGGGTCGGGATCCCTTCTGTCTCCGGGGGGTTGAGAGGGGAGCATTCCCTTCCACCTCCACCGCCTCGTGACCACCCCCATCTCCACCCCCATGGACCTCCCCTCCCACGTCTTCCGGCAGTACGACATCCGCGGCATCGTGGGCGAGGACCTGACCCCCCGTCTCGTGGAGGGGGTGGGCCGGGCCTACGGCACGACCCTGGCCCTGGCCATGGACGGGGCCGGCAGGGAAGGGGAGAGGCCCCGGGTGGTGGTGGGCTTCGACAACCGTCCCACTTCCCCCGCCCTGGTGGAGGCCCTGGCCTCGGGGCTGGTGGCCACCGGGGTGGAGGTCCTGGAGCTGGGCCTGGTCCCCACCCCCGTCACCTGGTGGGCGGAGAAGACCCTGGAGGTGGATGGGGCCCTGCAGCTCACCGGCTCCCACAACCCCCCCGAGTGGAACGGGATCAAGATGACCCTCCTGGGGCGTTCCCTCCACGGAACCGGGGTGGTACGGCTGCGGGAACGGATCGAGTCCGGCGCGTTCCGGGAAGGGAGGGGAGCCCGGATCCCGACCCCGGTGCTGGACCGCTACGTGGAGGACGTGGCCGGGCGGTTCCACCTGTCCCGTCCGGTGAAGGTGGTGGTGGACTGCGGAAACGGCACCGGATCGGTGGTGGCCGAGCGCCTCCTCACCCGGATCGGGGCCCAGGTGGTCCCCCTCTATTGCGAGTCCGACGGCACCTTCCCCAACCACCACCCCGACCCCACGGTGGACGAGAACCTGGAGGACCTCATCCGCCTGGTCCGGGAGCACCGGGCCGAGGTGGGGGTGGCCTTCGACGGAGACGCAGATCGGATCGGCGCCGTGGATCATCGGGGTCGGATCCTCCGCGGGGACGTTCTCCTCCTCCTCTTCGGACTGGACCTGCTGGAGCGGAAGGGGCCGGGGCAGCTCCTCCTCTTCGACGTGAAATGCTCCCAGGTCCTTCCCGAGGTCTATGAGGCCGCCGGAGGAACCACCCTCATGTGGAAGACCGGACACTCCCTCATGAAGGAGAAGATGCGGGAGACGGGCGCCCCCCTGGCCGGAGAGCTCTCGGGCCACATCTGCTTCGCCGACGAGTACCTGGGCATCGACGACGCCCTCTACGCCGCCGCCCGGCTGGTGGAGCGGGTGGCCAACGGGGAGACCGCCCTGGCCGACCAGGTGGACGGCCTCCCCCCCTTCGTCTCCACGCCCGAGCTCCGCCTGGAGGTCCCCGACGAAGCCAGGGCGGGGCTCGTGGAGCGGGCCGCGGCCCACTTCGGAGCCCGCTACCCCGTCATCGACGTGGACGGGATCCGGATCCAGTTCGGCCACGGGTGGGGGCTCCTACGGGACTCCAACACCCAGCCGGTCCTGGTGACCCGCTACGAGGCCCGCACCCCGGAGGGGCTCCGGGAGATCCAGGACGAGGTGGAGGGATGGCTGGCGGCCCAGGGGATCCATGCTTGACCGGATCCCGGGAGGGCTCCGTGGGGGCAAGCTCATCCTGGCGGGCTTCCTCCTCTTCCTCTTCGTCCTCCTGGCCCTGCGCTGGGCCGCCGCCGTCTACGTGGAGCATCTCTGGTACCAGGCGGAGGAGGCGACCCGGGTCTTCTGGACCCGGAACGCGTGGGAGTGGGGGAGTCGCCTCGTGGTGGGGGCCGTCACCACGCTGCTGGCCTGGGCGAACCTCCGGGTGGTGGCGCGGACCTTCGCCGGGATCCAGATCCGGCGGCGATACGGGGACCTGGTCATCCAGGAGAAGCTCCCGGGCTCCTACGTCCGCTGGGGGCTTTGGGGCGCCTCCCTCCTGACGGGGCTCTGGTTCACCGCCGCCGTTCCCCAGGGAACCGGACTCCAGGCCCTCCTCATGGTCCACGGTCCCACGGTGGGGGAGGTGGATCCCGTCCTGGGGATGGACCTGGGGTTCTACCTCTTTCGGTATCCGGTCCTCCTGGGGCTCCTGAGCTACGGACTGGTGGTGACCCTCTTCGCCGCGGCCCTGGTGGGGGCCGGGTACACGGCCACCGGTGCCATCTCCTGGGGGAACGGGCGGGTCACCCTCCGGGAGCTCCCCCGGAAGCACCTGGGGGTCCTGGCGGCGGCCTTCCTCGTCCTGCTCGGCTTCCGCTTCGTCCTGGCTCCCTTCGGGCTCCTCCTGGACGGGAACTCGGCGGTGCAGGGGATCTTCGGCTTCACCGACCACGAGGCCCGGATCCCAGCCCTCCGGATGACGGCCTTCCTCTGCTTTGCCACCGCCGGGGCCGCCCTGTGGGGAGCCCTTCGGGGCCGCCTCATCCCCGCGGCTGCCGGTGCCGCCGCCCTGGTGGTCCTGGGGGTGGGGGTCCTCCAGGTCTATCCCGCCCTGGTGCAGCGCTTCCAGGTCCAGCCCAACGAACTGGCCCGGGAAACCCCCTACATCCAGCACGCCGTGGAGTACACCCGTCGGGGCTTCGCCCTGGGGGGGCTCCACCGGGAGAGGCTGGACTATCGCCCTCCCTCCGGCGAGGACTGGGCGCGGGGCCTGGACCGGCTGCAGCGCCTCCCCGTCTGGACCGAGGCCACCCTCCTGGCCACCTTCCGCCAGATCGAGGCCCGGTTCCGCTACTACGAGTTCACCACGGTGGCCTTCGACCGGTACCCTGCCGGGGATCGACTGGAGCCGGTGGCGGTGGCGGTCCGGGAAGTGGACCCCACCCAGATCCCCGACCCCAGCTGGCAGAACCTCCACCTCCGGGAGCGCTTCATCTCCGGGAACGGGGCGGTGGCCGGGCAGTTGAGCCGGCGGACGGAGCAGGGGCGTCTCCCCATGTTCCTCACGGCCATCCCCCCGGAGTTCCGGGAGGGCCCGGGAGTCCCGGATGACCTCCGCCTCACCCGTCCCCAGGTGTACGTGGGATCGCGCCCCCAATTCTACGCCGTCATCACCGAGGACGAGGACGGCTTCCGGGCGCCGGACGGGACCCCGGGAGTCCCGGGGGTGGACTACCCGGCGGGCGTGGCCATGTCCTCCTTCGTCCGGACCCTGGCCCTGGCCTGGCACTTCCAGGATGCCAACCTCCTCTTCGCATCGGAGGTGACCCGGGAGAGCCGATTCCTCTTCCGTCGCGACGTGGAGTCCCGGATCCGGGCGCTGGCCCCCTTCCTCCTCCTTCCCGAGGCGCCCTATCCGGTGGTGGCGGACGGTCGGGTGGTCTGGATCGTGGAGGCCTTCACCCGGAGCCGTTCCTTCCCCCTCTCCCGGAGCCATGACCTGGGGAACCGGCAGGAGGCGTCCTACCTTCGGAACAGCGTGAAGGTGACGGTGGACGCCGTCACGGGGGAGACCCGTCTCTATGCCGCCGATCCCACGGACCCGGTCCTCC
>JBJHCB010000289.1:0-3703 GCA_050485805.1 Gemmatimonadota bacterium
CCCTGGTCATGGTCGTGGTGGACCGCACCTCGGAGATCGGGATCCTCAAGTCCATGGGGATGACGGACCGGGGGATCCTCCGGGTCTTCCTCCTCCAGGGATTCGCCATCGGGGTCCTGGGCACGGCGTTGGGGACGGGGCTCGGGCTCCTCGCCTCGTGGATCCTGGACACCTTCGAGATCATCCAGATCCCCCCCGACGTCTACTTCATCGACCGTCTTCCCATCTCGGTGCAGCCGTCCGACGTCCTCCTCATCGTGGGGGGAAGCCTTCTCATCTCCCTGGTGGCCACCCTCTATCCCGCGCGGCAGGCGTCTCGCCTCCAGCCGGTGGAGGCCATCAAGCATGAGTGAGGTGGCCGGGGCCCCGCCCCCGGTCCTGGTGGCCCGGGGACTCCGGCGCCACTACCCGGTGGGGGACGGGAGCGAGCTCGAAGTCCTCTCCGGGGTGGACCTGGAGGTGGCCCGGGGAGAGGCGGTGGCCGTGGTGGGAGCCAGCGGATCGGGGAAGTCCACCCTCCTCCACCTCCTGGGCGCCCTGGACCGTCCCACCGCAGGGGAGATCCTCCTGGGGGGCGAGACCCTGGCGGATCGGAACTCCGACGAGCTGGCCGGGATCCGGAACCGGACGGTGGGGTTCGTCTTCCAGTTCCATCATCTCCTCCGGGAGTTCACGGCCCTGGAGAACGCGGCCATGCCGGCCCTGGTCTCCGGGCGCAGCCTGGCGGAGGCCGAGGGGCGGGCCCGGACCCTGCTCGAAGCCGTGGGGTTGGGAGATCGCCTGGGGCACCGCCCCTGGCAGCTCTCCGGGGGAGAGCAGCAGCGGGTGGCCGTGGCCCGCGCCCTGGTGAACGACCCGCTGGTGCTCCTGGCGGACGAACCCTCGGGGAACCTGGACGCCCACACCAGCCAGGAGCTCCATGACCTCCTCTTCCGGATCCGGGTCGAACGCGGACTTTCCATGGTGGTGGTCACCCACAACCCGGAGCTGGCGGCCCGGGCCGACCGGATCCTCCGGGTGAGGGACGGGGTTCTGGTCCCCGAGGACGCATGACCCACTCCGAACCCGGATCCGATGCTCTGTGACCACTGCGGCTCGGACAACGCGGCGATCCATCTGACGCAGATCGTCAACAACGAAATGCGCACCCTTCACCTGTGTGACGCCTGTGCGGCCGCCAAGGGGGTGGAGGGATCGTCGGTGCCCGAGAACTTTCCCCTGGCCGATTTCCTGGCCCAGATGGGGGGTGAGTCCACGTCGGTGCGGGGGAACCCCGGCGGTCCCGATGCCCCGTGCGCCTTCTGCGGGCTCACCTTCAAGGAGTTCAGGGAATCGGGCCGGGTGGGTTGCCCCCACTGCTGGTCGGCCTTCGAGCCGCAGCTCCGGGCCCTGCTCCGCCGGATCCTCGGGGGGACTCAGCACGTGGGTAAGGTGTATCTCTCTCCGGACCCCACCGTCTCGGAGCGGGAGAAGCGCCTGGAGGGACTTCGGAGAAAGCTCGGGCGGGCGGTGGAGATGGAGGATTTCGAACGGGCGGCCGAGCTCCGGGACCAGATCCGGGCGCTGGAGCCCACCGCCTCGTGAGGCCGGGGCCGACCCATGACTGACGGGATCTCCTTTCCCGATTCGGGACTGAACTGGTTGGACGCCTCCGGGGAGCACGCGGGGATCGTCCTCTCCACCCGCATCCGGCTCGCCCGGAACCTCCAGGGGCACGCCTTCGGACCCAGGGCCCGGGTGAACGACCGGACCGCGGTGCTGGAACGGGTGCGGGGGGTGGTGGACCGGGTGTCCCACCTGGCGGGGAGCCGCCTCCAGGAGCTGGGGGAGCTGGACCGGCGAGGGGCCATGCTCCTCATGGAACGGCGCCTCGTCTCCCGCGACCTCCTGGGAGACAACGGCTCCGGACCCCACGATGGGACGGCGGTGGTCATGGGGAGCGAGCAGGGGCTCTCGGTGATGGTGAACGAGGAGGATCACCTCCGGCTCCAGACCCTCCACTCGGGACTCGACCTCCATTCCGCCTGGAACGAGGTGGACGCCCTGGACGAGGAGTTGGGGCAGGCCCTCCCCTTCGCCTACCACCACGAGTTCGGCTTCCTCACCAGTTGCCCCACCAACGTGGGCACCGGGCTTCGGGCCTCGGTCCTCCTCCACCTCCCGGCCCTGGTCCTCACCAAGGAGATCGGGAAGGTCCTGCAGGGGCTGTCCCAGGTGGGCCTCACCTTCCGGGGCCTCTACGGAGAGGGGTCCGAGGTGGTGGGCAACTTCTTCCAGCTCTCCAACCAGACCACGCTGGGGAAGAGCGAGGAGGACCTGGTGGACCACCTGGACCGGATGGTCCGGCAGGTCATCCAGTACGAGCTCCACGCCCGGCAGGTGCTCCTCCGGGACGCCGCGGCGGTGACGGAGGACAAGATCTGGAGGGCTTACGGTTTACTTCGGTATGCCCGCTCCCTATCCTTCGAGGAACTCATGAATCTGCTGAGCGGGGTCCGGCTGGGCGCGAGCCTGAAACTACTTCCCGGCCTCCGTGTATACCCGCTCAACAAGATCATGATCTTCACGCAGCCGGCCCATCTGGAGGAGGCCGCGGGCCGGGACCTCTCTCCCGCCGAAGGTGATGCCCACCGGGCGGCGTTCGTTCGCAGGATCCTCTCCACGGAGGGAGCCGTGACCCCGGGTGACGAAGGTCCGGGCACTCCCCCGCACGACCCGTCCGGCTGAGACCGGCCCACCTCGCAGAGGGCAGCAATGCAGTACAACTTCACCGACCGTGTCCGGAAGGTCCTGGCCATGGCCAGGGACGAGGCCGTCCGCCTTCAGCACGACTACGTGGGGACGGAGCACATCCTCCTGGGCCTGATCCGCGAGGGTGAGGGGGTGGCGGCCGCCGTCCTCACCAACCTGGCCGCCGACCTGGACCAGATCCACGAGCAGATCGAGGAGGCGGTCAAGAAGGGGAAGGCCACCATCGCCCTGGGCGAGCTCCCCTATACGACCCGCGCCAAGAAGGTCCTGGAGTTCGCCATGACCGAGGCCCGGGAGCTGAATCATTCCTACGTGGGGACGGAGCACCTCCTCCTGGGGCTGCTCCGGGAGGAGAAGGGGATCGCGGCGCAGGTCCTGAATGCCGTGGGGATCACCCTGGAGGAGGCCCGGGCCGAGACGCTGAAGGTGCTGGGCTCCGAGATGGGCGGTCCGTCCGAGCCGGCGGGGATCGGCGGGACCCCGTCGAACCCCCCGTCCTCCTCCTCCTCCCCCGGGAAGGGGGACAAGAAGTCCAAGACCCCGGCCCTGGACCACTTCTGCCGGGATCTCACCGACCTGGCCCGACAGGGGAAGCTGGACCCCACCATCGGCCGGGGAGAGGAGATCGAGCGGGTCATCGAGATCCTCTGCCGCCGGAAGAAGAACAACCCGGTCCTCATCGGGGAGCCCGGGGTGGGGAAGACGGCCATCGTGGAGGGACTGGCCCAGCTCATCTCCCGGGGCGAGGTGACCGAGGCCCTCCGGGACCACCGGGTCCTGGCCCTGGACATGGCGGCGGTCATCGCAGGGACGAAGTACCGGGGTCAGTTCGAGGAGCGGCTCAAGGCCGTGATGAACGAGATCTCCCAGAACCAGAACGTCATCCTCTTCATCGACGAGCTCCACACCCTGGTGGGGGCCGGCGCCGCCGAGGGGGCCATCGACGCCTCCA
>JBJHCB010000290.1:0-3692 GCA_050485805.1 Gemmatimonadota bacterium
GGGTGTGGGGGGGCTCGCCCTCTTCTCCTACGACTGGGCCGTGGGGCCCGAGGGCCTCCGGGCCGCCCAGGGAGGATACCTGGATCGGTACGCCCGGGAGGTCTGGGGGCCGTCGGTGCTCCGGGGCCGGTAGCCGCCGGGCAGGACCGGCGGCCGGACCTCCCGGCGGCCAGGCGTCCCCAGGCGACGCGTCGCCCTCCCTCAGCTCGGCTGGAGCCGGTACCCCACCTTCCGGACGGTGAGAAGGTGTCGGGGACGGGAAGGGTCGTCCTCCAGCTTCTGCCGCAGCTCGAACAGGTGGGTGTCCACGGTCCGGCTGGTGATGGGGGTGGTGGGGTTCCAGACCTCGTCCAGGAGTTCGGGTCGGGTGGCCACGGCCCCCTCCCGCCGAGCCAGGGCCACCAGGAGTTCGAACTCCTTCGGGGTGAGGTCCACCTCCCGGCCCCCCTTCCGGACCACCCGGGTGGCTGGATCCACCTGGATGTCACTGAAGGCGATGACCGTCGCCCCGCGTGCCTCCTGGCGCGTCGCGTCCAGCGCCGCCCGCAGGGGTTCGGCCTCAGGCTCCGGCCAGAGGTCCTCTCCCGCCCAGAGGGTGCCTGCCTCGTGGAAGGCGCCTTGCCCGCGGGTCCTCCGGAGGAGGGCCTCGATCCGGGCCAGGAGTTCCTGGGGGCCATAGGGCTTCGTCACCCAGTCGTCGGCCCCGCTCTGGAACCCCAGGACCTTCTCCGCTTCCCGGCTCCTGTCCGAGAGGACCAGGGCGGGCAGAAGTGCGCCCCTGCGCCGAAGGCACCGGAGGAGGCGGAACCCGTCCAATTCCGGCAGGTCCACCTCCAGGATCAGGAGGTCCAGCGCCTGGCTCCGTGCCCGCTCCAGCCCACGGCGCCCGCAGGCCATCCACTCCACATCGTACCCCTCCAGCTCCAGGTCCGAGGTCAGCCGTGCTGCGGATTCGGCGTCTCCCTCCAGGACCAGCACCCGACCCCCCTTCTCCCCCCCGGACGGCTCGAACATTCCCTACTCCCCTGCGATGAGCGATCGGTCTGAGCGCCACACTCCGCCCCCGGAGCCGAGGCTCCCGGCCGGGTGTGGTCGATCTGTCATGGATTGGCGGGGCAATGTAAAGGATGCCTCGCGGATCCGCACGCCCCGGGGAGGAGCGCGCCCTCAGGAGGCCGGGGCCGTGCCTTCCCGTCCTGCTCCTCCCCCCGGGGAAGGCGCCACCACGGAGGGGGCATCGGACGTCCCCTGGCCGCCGGTGGGCGCGGCCGCCCCCGCCGGAGGGAGCCCCTCCGCCGGGTTCCGGCCCCAGATTCTGAGGATCCCCCAGAGGATCACGATGCCCAGGGCGATGGCCCAGACGGGGTGGATCCACTGCAGCGCCGCCGGGATCTCCCCCACCACCAGCGCCACCGCCGCCACCACCAGCGCGTAGGGGAGCTGGGTCCGGACGTGGTCCACCAGGTCGCACGAGGACGCCATGGAGCTCAGGACGGTGGTGTCCGAGATGGGGGAGCTGTGGTCCCCGAACACGGCCCCGGCCATGACGGAGCTGATGGTCCCCAGGAGGATGGCATAGTGCTCCCCACCGGCGAAGCCCACCCCCGCCCCCATGGCCACGGCCAGGGGGATCACCACGGGGAAGAGGATGGCCATGGTCCCCCAGGAGGTTCCGGTGGAGAAGGCGGTGAGGGCGGCCACCAGGAAGACGAGTCCGGGGAGGAGCCCCAGGGGGAGGGCTTCTCCCAGGAGGGAGGCCAGGTAGGGACCGGTCCCCAGTTCCCCGGTCACCCCGCCGAGGCCCCAGGCCAGGACCAGGATGAGGATGGCCATGAGCATGGACTCGATCCCCCCCATCCAGGCGTCCAGGGCCTCCCGCACCGTGAGGATGCGCTGTCCCGCCACCAGGAAGATGGCGGTGACGCACCCGGCGAAGGAGGCCCAGAGGAGGGCACTGAAGGGATCCGCCTCGCCGATGACGTTCACGATGGTCCGCTCCCCGGGTTCCAGCCCCGCCGCCCCCGTCCCCCAGAGGCCGGCCAGGGCCACCCCGATGACCACCAGGACCGGGACCGCGGCGTTGTACCACCGGTGGGGAGCGTCCGCCGGGGGCTGGAGGGCCTCGGAGGTGGGGTCGGAGGCCGGGACGGCGTCGGGACGGGTGAGACCCCCCCCGGAATACGCCCGTCGCTCCGCCCGGTACATGGCCCCGAAGTCCCGGCGCATGACGATGATCAGGAGGACGAAGACCAGGGCCAGGATGGGGTAGAAGAGGTAGGGGAGGGAGTGGAGGACCACCAGGAAGGGGTTGTCCGCCCCGGCCTGGAGCTGCGCCGCCACCGCCGGGTCCTCCGCCCGGGCCGCCGCCCCCGCCAGCCCATCCCGGACCTGGGTGATCTGGAACCCGATCCAGGTGGTGACCACGGCGCTCACCGCCAGGGGCGCGGCGGTGGAATCCACGATGTAGGCCAGCTTCTCCCGGGAGATCTGGAGCCGGTCCGTCATGGGCCGGAGGGCATTCCCCCGGATGAGGGTGTTGGCGTAGTCATCGAAGAAGATGAAGACGGCCGACGCCCAGGTGAGGAACTGCCCCCGGGTCCGGGTGGTGGCCATCCGCTCCAGGAGCTCCACGATCCCCTGGGTCCCCCCGCTCCGGGCCATGACCCCCACCATCCCCCCCAGGAGGAGGCTGAACATGACGATGGCCATGTGATCCGGGTCCACCAGGGCGTCCACCAGGAACTGGAGGGCGCCCCCGGTTCCGGTGATGGGGTTGTTCCCGGCCAGGAGCACGGCCCCCATCCAGACCCCGGCGAAGAGGGAGAGGATCACCTCCCGGGTCACCAGGGCCAGGGCGATGGCCACCAGGGGAGGGATGAGGCTCAGCCAGCCGGGCTCGATGGCGAGGGTCATGGGGACGGGGAGGTGGGGAGTGGGGGTTGGACGCGGGGAGGGGATCCCGGTGCCGCCCCCGTGGCCCGGGGACGGGCATCGGAAAACCGGGGGAAGATGGCCCAAGGCCTGGGGTCGGGCAAACCCGCGTCGGGTGGCGGCCACGGGTGGGCATGGCGCGGGGTGTTGCGTTGACACCCTTCGAGAGGGAGGTCTAGCTTTGGCCGGCCCCGTTCCCAGGGAAAGGACCCCGTCCCAGGGGAACGGGGTCAGCCTCCCGGACCCGTCGCCGGTTCCTCCGCCACCTTCCCTCCCGGTCCCATGGTCCCCACCCAGCGCGTCACCCTCCTGGATTCCGCCGCGGTGGAACGGACCCTGGTCCGCATGGCGCGGGAGATCGCGGAGCGGAACGAGGGGGTGGAGAACCTGGTGGTCATGGGGATCCATCGCCGCGGGGTGGAGTTGGCCGAGCGGATCCGTGCCTCCCTGGAGGGGGAGGAGGGGAGCGGGATCCCCTTCGGCACCCTGGACATCACCCTCTACCGGGACGACTTGGAGACGGTGGGTCCCCGACCCCTCATCGGAGAGTCCTCCCTCCCCATGGAAGGGGTGGACGGCCGCACGGTGGTGGTGGTGGACGACGTCCTCTTCACGGGCCGCACCGCCCGGGCCGCCATGAACGAGCTCATGGACTGGGGCCGGCCGGCCCGGATCCTCCTCTGCGTCCTGGTGGACCGGGGGGGGCGGGAGCTCCCCATCCAGCCCGACATCGTGGGGCGGGCCGTGGGGGTCCTCCCGAC
>JBJHCB010000291.1:0-3677 GCA_050485805.1 Gemmatimonadota bacterium
TGGCGGTGGAGCGCACCCGCCTGGAGGGGGAGCTGGAGCGCCTCCGGGACCGTGCCCGGGAGCTGGAACGTGCCGCGGAGGGGGCCGGGATCCGCCTGGCCCAGCTGGACGGGGAGGAGGTCCAGTCCCGGGAGGAGGTGGACACCACCGGCGCCCTCCGTCGCCAGGGGGAGGAGGCCATGCAGGCCCTGTTCCAGCGACGGGGCGAGGCCGAGGAAGGCCTCCGGGCCCAGGAGGGACGGATCACCGCCCTGGACGAGGAGCTGGCCGCCCGGGAGAAGGCGGCCCGGGAGGCCCGGGCCACGGAGCGGCAGGCCTCCGAGCATCGCCATCGCCTGGAGCTGGAGGCGGGAGAGCTCACCGGACGGGTGGGACGGGTGGAGGAGCGCCTTGAGGGGGAGTGGGGGCGGCCCCTGGCCCTCCTCCTGGAGGAGACCCCCGAGGTGGAGGGCACGGAAGAGGAGCTGCGGGAGGAGCTCCGGGACCTGGTGCAGGCCCTGGATCGCCTGGGGCCGGTGAACATGCTGGCGGTGGAGGAGCACGAAGAGGAGAGCGCGCGCCTCCGCTTCCTCCGGGAGCAGCGCGACGACCTGGTGGAGGCCCGCGACGACCTCCGCTCCGCCATCCGGGAGATCAACCAGACCGCCATCCGCCTCTTCTCCGAGACCTTCCAGGAGATCCGGGAGAACTTCCGGACCACCTTCGTCCGCCTCTTCCAGGGAGGGGAGTGCGACCTCTGGCTCGAGGACCCCGACGACCCCCTCGAGTCGGCGGTGGAGATCCAGGCCTCTCCCCGGGGGAAGCGCACACAGCGCATCGACCTCCTCTCCGGGGGGGAGCGGGCCCTCACCGCCCTCTCCCTCCTCTTCGGGATCTACCTGGCCAAGCCCTCCCCCTTCTGCGTCCTGGACGAGGTGGACGCCCCCCTGGACGAGTCCAACATCGGGCGGTTCATCCGCCTGCTGGAGGAGTTCAAGGGGGATACCCAGTTCGTGGTCATCACCCACAATCCCCGCACCATCGAGGCGGCGGACTGGATCTACGGGGTGACCATGGAGGAACCCGGGGTGAGCTCCATCGTGGGGGTCCGCCTGGACGAGGCCCTGGAGACGGCGGCGGCAGGCGGGGTGGGGGAAGGATGACGGGCGGGGTCCGGGTCACCATCCTGGGATCGGGGGTCCTCCTCCCCGACGATGCCCGGCGCTCCGCCGCCCACCTGGTGGAGGGGGAGGGGTTCGCCCTGCTCCTGGACTGCGGCTCGGGTACCCTCCATGGGATGGACCGCTGGAACGTCCACTGGCAGACGCTCACCCACCTGGCCCTCTCCCACTTCCACACCGACCACTTCGGGGACCTGGCTCCCCTCCTCTGGGCCCTCCGGCACGGGATCCCGGGGGGAAGGGAAGAGCCCCTGGTGCTCCTGGGCCCCCCCGGGTTCTCCCGCGTGCTCCACGCCCTGGCCGCGGCCCACGGGGAGTTCGTCCTGGATCCCGGGTTCCCGGTGGAGGTGGTGGAGCTGGACCGCGACGGGTCCTGGGCGGACCCCCGGGGGCGCTTCGCCCTTCGCACCCACCCCGCACGCCATACCCCCGAGGCCGTGGCCTTCCGGGTGGAGGGGGGGAAGGGGTCGTGGAGCGTGGGCTACACGGGGGACACCGGGCCCGAGCCCCGTCTCGGAGTCTACTTCCGGGGGGTGGACCTGCTGGTGGCGGAGTGCGCCGTGGCGGACCCCACGGAGGTGGAGATCCACCTCTCGCCCCGGAGTGCCGCGGAGCTGGCCAGGGCCGCCTCCCCCGGCCTCCTGGTGCTGACCCACCTCTACCCGGAGCTGGATCCGGACACCCTTCCGGACCTTCTGGCCCGGCACGGGTATACAGGGCGGATTCTGACCGGGAGGGATGGGCTTGCCCTCCAGGTGGAGGGGCGGTCCCATGGGCCTCGCCCTCCGTTCAACGAGAACGACGGTGCGACCGCCGGGTGACCCGGCCGGTCGTCGAGGATTGATGCCATGCTGGTGGTGATGAAGCAGAGCGCGTCCCAGGAGGAGATCGGACGGGTGGTGGAGACGATCCGGGACATGGGTTACGACGCCCGTCCCATTCCCGGGAGGCAGCGCACGGCCGTGGGGCTCATCGGGAACGACGGCCGGGTGGACGCGGGCCGGCTGCAGGGCCTGCCCGGGGTGCTGGAGACCATCGAGGTCTCCCATCCCTACAAGCAGGTCTCCCGGGAGTGGAAGGAGGAGGACACCATCGTCACCCTCCCCAACGGGACCCGGATCGGGGGCCGCGAGGTGGCCCTCATGGCGGGCCCCTGCGCCGTGGAGAGCGAGGAGCAGATCGTGGGGATCGCCCGGGTCCTCCGGGGGATGGGGGCCACCATCCTCCGGGGAGGGGCCTTCAAGCCCCGGACCTCTCCCTACTCGTTCCAGGGCTTGGGTGAGGAGGGCCTCGTCTTCCTGGCCCGGGCCCGGGAGGCCACCGGGATGGCGGTGGTCACCGAGGCGGTGGACTCGGAGGGGGTGGAGGTGGTCTCCGAGTACGCCGACATCATCCAGATCGGCGCCCGGAACATGCAGAACTACCCCCTCCTTCGGAGGGCGGGGCAGAGCGGGAAGCCGGTCCTGCTGAAGCGGGGGATGTCGGCCACCATCAAGGAGCTCCTCCTGGCGGCGGAGTACCTCCTGGCCGAGGGGAACGACCAGGTCATCCTCTGCGAGCGGGGGGTGAGGAGCTTCGACACCCACACCCGGAACCTGCTGGACCTCACCGCCATCCCGGTGGTGAAGGCCCTCTCCCACCTCCCCATCATCGCCGATCCCAGCCACGGGACCGGGATCCGGGCGAAGGTCACCCCCATGGCCCGGGCGGCGGTGGCGGCGGGGGCCGATGGCCTCATGATCGAGGTCCACCCGGACCCGGACCGGGCCCTCTCCGACGGGGCGCAGTCCCTCTTCCCCGAGCAGTTCGCCGGCCTCATGGAGCAGATCCGGGTCATCGCCCACGCCCTGGATCGGGACTTCGTCCCGGCCCTGCCGGAGGCCGCCGCCCCGGTCCCCTGAGGAAGCGGGGCAGCTCCCGTCCCCATCTGCCCTCCTCCCGCCCCGTCCCCGGGTCGATCCTCCACCATGGGTCGGGGGCATGAGCGGGGCAGACGCGGCGAGGCGCTGGCGGCGGAGTTCCTCGTGGCCCGGGGGTGGATCATCCTGGAGCGGAACTGGCGCGACGGGCCCAGGGAGCTGGACCTGGTGGCCCACCGGGACGGGGTCCTGGCCTTCGTGGAGGTGAAGACCCGCTCCGGTGGGGCGTGCGGATCCCCCCTGGAGGGGATCACGCGCCGGAAGCGAAGGGAGGTGGAGCGGGCCGCCAGGGCCTGGCTGCAGGAGCGCGGGGCGTGCCTCACCTCCATCGGGACGATCCGCTTCGACGCGGTGGCGGTGCACCTGTCCGGGGGCCCCGGGACGGGCGGGATCGAGGTGCACCACCTGGAGGACGCCTGGTGGCAAGGGGAGTAGGGGGAGGGGAGGGGCGGGAGGGGAGGGGCGGAGGAGGGGCTCCACCCCCCAAACCGTTGACGCTACGCCCCCCAGCCGGTAGCTTTCACCCGTGCCCCAGGTGCGCCGGACCGGATCCCACGAACTCCGTCAGGACCTCGCCGGTAGCAGCGGTAAGGGTGGT
>JBJHCB010000292.1:0-3675 GCA_050485805.1 Gemmatimonadota bacterium
GGGATGCTCCTCTATTTCGCCGCGGTCCTGGCCATCGGCGCCTGGGCCACCCGGCGCACCCGGGACGCCCGGGACTTCTACTTGGCGGGGAAGGGGATCGGGCCGGTGGCCCTCTCCCTGTCGGCGGTGGCGGCGACCCTCTCGGGGTTCACCTTCATCGGGGGACCGGGGCTTCTCTACACGGTGGGCCTGGGTGCCCTCTTCATCATCCTCCCGGCGGGGATCACCAACGCCGTGGGGGCATGGGTCCTGGCCCGACGCCTCCGCCTCCTGGCGGAGGTCCGGGAGGTCCTCACCCTCCCCGACGCCATCGGGGCCCGGTACCGCTCCCCGGGCGCTCAGGGGTTGGCGGGGCTCGCCGTGCTCCTGGCGGTGATCGGGTACATGGCCACCAATGTCCTGGCCATGGGGTGGGTCCTGGAGGCGGTGCTGGGTACCTCGCTGGCCCTGGGGATCTGGATCGGCGCCGGGGTGACCCTCCTCTACGCCGCCGGGGGGGGGATCCGGGCCGGGATCTACACCGACGTCCTCCAGGGTGCGGTGATGGCGGCGGCTTCGGTGCTGGTCTTCCTCTTCGCCATGGACCCGGGGGGGCGGGGGCTGGCAGGCCTCTCCGGAGCCATCCTGGAGGGGGACCCGGGGTTCCTTCGCCCCTGGGGCCACCTGGATCCCCTGGCGGCGGTCTCCTTCCTCTTCGTCTTCAGCATGGGGGTGCTGGGGCAGCCCCACGTGCTCCACAAGTTCTACATGCTCCGGGATCCGGGCGCGTTCCGATGGTATCCCCTGCTTTCCGCCCTGGCCCTCTCCCTCACCGTCCTCCTCTTCTTCGGCGTGGGGATGGCGGTGAAGGGGGACGTCCTCCTGGGGGAACTTCCGGCTCCCGCCCATCCCGATCAGGCCACGCCCCTCTTCCTGTTGGAGCGGACCCCCGTCCTCCTGGCGGCCCTGGTCTTCGCCGGGGTGGTGGCGGCCATCATGAGTACGCTCAACTCCTTCATGAATGTGGGAGCCGCTGCGCTGGCCCACGATATCCCGGTGGCCTTCGGGGTCCGACCGGCGGATCCCCTCCGCACCGCACGGGTGGCCACGGTGGTCATCACCCTGGCCGCCGCCCTGGCGGCCCAGCTCTCGGGGACCCTGGTGGCCTTCCTGGGGATCTTCGGCTGGGGGCTCTTCGCCTCCACCCTGGTGCCGGCCCTGGCGGTGGGGCTCAACTGGAGCGGGGCCACCCGGGCCGGCGCCATGGCCTCCATGGGCACGGGGCTGGTGGGCACGGTGGGGCTGGAGGTGGGGGCGCGCTTCGGTTGGGTGGTCCTCCCCACGGGGGTCACCGTCTCCGGTCTCACCCTCCTGGCCTCCTTTCTGGCCTTCTTCCTGGTCTCCCACCTCACCGGGGACCGGGCCGAGGCCGAGCTGGATCCGGACATCCGGTTGATCGTGGAGGGGGGGTGAGGGGTCAGTCCTCTCCGGAGACGGCGCGGACGGCGGCTTCGGCCCCGGCGAACCCGATCCTGGAGTGGGTCCCGTCGCAGAAGGGCTTGTTCTTCGATCCGCCGCAGCGGCAGAGGTAGACGGCTTTCCCCTCACGGGTGGGGATGAGGTTCCCCTCCGCGTCCACCAGCTCGATGGGTCCCTCCACCTTCAGGGGTCCATCCGTCTGCACCGACACGCTCACCTCCGTCATCCCGCCTCCCATGTGGGGGTTCCGAGCAGGGCGCTTCCCCGCTCCGGGAGAGGGCTACCCGGGGAGCGGGCGCCGGATCCGGCGCCCTGCGGCGGGCGGGGCTACCCCGGTGGGGAAAGGGTGAGGCTGATGATCACCTCCGATCCGTCGGGGGGAAAATCGTCCCCGGGCTCGAAGGCGGTGGCGCCCCGCTGATGGTCCCGGATGGTGTAGGCGGCGTTGGAGATCACCCCGCCGGGACAGGAGAAGAGGCACATGATGCACCCCGAGTCCCACTCGTGGTCATGCTCCTCGTTCCCGCCGAAGCGCATGTCCACCCCCTCCCCCCCGGGGTCCCGGAGGAGTTCCCCCAGGGCGTACTCCCTGGCCGCCCCCTCCCAGGTCACCGTCACCCGGATGGGGGTCCCCGCCACCCGGGCGGCGGGCTGGGGCACCAGGGGGACCCAGCGGAGGTTCCAGGCCGCCATGGGGACTCCGCCGCCATCCTGGGCCCCCAGCTCCCGGAGGGCCCGGGCCACCTCCTCGTCCGAGACCGCCGTGGTGAAGAGGGCCCGGGGGGCGGCCCCCCCATCCTCGTGGACCAGGGCGTGGTACTGGTGGTCCGGGGGAAGGGAGTTGACGAAGGCCGTTCCCTGGGCCCGGGCCCTCAGCCGCAGGGCACCGTCCGACGGGACCACCAGGAGCTCGCCCTGGGCGGGAAGGGCGGGGGGGGCCTCCTCCGCCCCGGTCCCGTCCACCGTGTCCGAGGGGGGGTCCGGGTACTGGGGAAGGGTGGTGGGGAGGGGGCCTGCGGGGGACCCGTGCGTCCACCCCACCGACCCGCACAGGAGGAGAGCCCCCCCGAGGAGGAGGGGGATGGGCGGGCCGGAGCGGACGGTCACCCGCCGTGCCCCTCCATGTCCCCGCAGACCAGGGGGGTCCCCCCCTCGCCGTGGACCATGATGAAGTGGGGGTCGTCGGGGTCCAGTTCGTCCGCCTCCAGCGTCGTGGTGGAGGTTCCGGTTCCGTCCGCCAGCCCCAGGACGGGGTTCAGGGTCACGGCCACCGGCCCCCCGTCGGCGCAGGTGCCGATATGGATGTGGGCTCCGTACTGTCCCTCGTCCGTCAGCCCCTCCAGCTCCAGGATCACCACCACCGCATCGTCGGCATGCATGGCCATGGCCTCCCCCGACACCCCGGACGCGTTGGCCGGGGCCAGGGGGATGGTGGCGTGCATCATCTCCGCCGGAGGAGTGGGGGCGGCGGGCTCCATGACCGGCGCCTCCGTCCGGGGGAGGACCCCTTCCTCCGGGGCGGGGGCATCCCCACCGCACGCGGCGAGGGGGAGGAGGAGGGCCAGGAACCACGGCCGGGAGCCGGCCGGGGAGGGGTTGGTCATGCGAGTCTCCATGGGGGTGGAAGGGAACGCCTGCCTGGCAGAAACATGTGAGGAAGGACCGGGCCGGGGCCAGCCCCTTCCATTTCCGGCGGTTTTTCCGGCCCGGGTGGAAGGGGCCCGGAGGCCCCACGGGGGCGGGATCGGGAGCCCGTCCCGGGGAACCTTGGAAGGGATCCGGGGCTCTCGTACCTTTTGGCGGCAGGGCGAGTGCCTCTCCGGCCCTTGCCCTCCCACCCCTTCCTCCATCGGAGTGCCTGGTGAGCATCTGGAAGCGACGCGAAACCCTGACCGTGAACGTGGGGGGGGTCCAGGTCGGCAGCGACCACCCCGTCGTGGTCCAGTCCATGACGAACACCGACACGGCGGACGTGACCGGTACGGTGGCCCAGGTGGCCGCCCTGGCCCGGGCCGGGAGCGAGCTGGTCCGGGTGACGGTGAACCACGAGGCCGCCGCCCAGGCCGTGCCCGAGATCGTCGCCCGCCTCCGGGATGAGGGGGTGGACGTGCCCATCGTGGGCGACTTCCACTACAACGGGCACCTCCTCCTGGATCGCTTCCCCGCCTGCGCCCGGGCCCTGGCCAAGTACCGGATCAACCCCGGGAACGTGGGGAC
>JBJHCB010000293.1:0-3671 GCA_050485805.1 Gemmatimonadota bacterium
ATCCGGAGGCCACCTTCCTGCCCACCGTCTCCTTCCACGAGGTGGTGACCCGGGAGCTGGGCGTCATGGACGCCCCGGCGGTCTCCCTGTGCAAGGACAACGGCCTTCCCATCATCGTGCTGGACCTGTCCGAGCGCGGCGCCGTGGCCGCCGCCATCCGGGGCGAGGCGGTGGGGACCCTGGTGTCCTGAACCCTGGTCTTCCGAGGAGAACATGCCGACGATCAAACGTGTGAAGGAGCGGATGGAGGAGACGCTGGAGGCCGTCCGCCGCGAGTTCGGGACCGTCCGGACGGGCAAGGCCACCCCGGCCCTGCTGGATACCGTGCGGGTGGAGGCCTACGGCTCGAAGATGGCGCTGAACCAGGTGGCCACGGTGAGCACCCCCGAGGCCTCCCTCCTCCTGGTGCAGCCCTTCGACCGCTCCCTCATGTCGGAGATCGAGAAGGGGATCCTGCAGGCGGACCTGGGCTTCAACCCGGCCAACGACGGGCAGGTCATCCGGATCCCCATCCCCCCCCTCAACGAGGAGCGGCGGAAGGAGTACGTGAAGCTCCTCTCCAAGATGGCCGAGGAGGCCCGGGTCTCCATCCGCCACGCCCGGCGCGAGGGGAACGACGAGGTGAAGGCCCGCAAGAAGGAGGGGGAGCTCTCCGAGGACGAGGCCCGTCGGACCGAGGACGAGATCCAGAAGCTCACGGACCAGTATACCGGGAAGATCGATGAGCTCCTGCAGGCCAAGGAGAAGGAGATCATGACCGTCTGACCCATGGCCGGCGCCTCCCCCCCTCCGTCGCATCTCTCCGGGCCCGTTCCCCGGCACGTGGCCGTCATCATGGACGGCAACGGGCGGTGGGCGGCGGACCGGGGTCTGCCCCGGTACGAGGGGCACCGGGAGGGGATGAAGGCGGTGCGGGAGGCGGTGGAGGGGGCCGTGGAGGCGGGGGTGTCCATCCTGACCCTCTTCGCCTTCTCCACGGAGAACTGGCAGCGCCCCGAGGAGGAGGTCATGGCCCTCATGACCCTCCTGCAGGTCTACGCCGAGAGCGAGCGGAAGGACCTGGTGGAGCGGGGGGTGGCGGTGCGGATCCTGGGGGATCTGAGCCGGATGGACGACGCCACCCACGCCTCCATCCGCCGGATCCAGGAGGCCACCGCGGGAGGGGACCGTCTCCGCCTGAACCTCATGATCTCCTACTCCGGACGGGACGAGCTCCTGCGGGTGATGCGCCGGGTGGCGGAGCGGGTGGCCCGGGGCGAGATCACCCTGGACGAGATCCAGGGAGAGGAGGTGGAGCGCCACCTCTACACGGCGGGGCTCCCGGACCCGGATCTACTGGTGCGGACCTCGGGGGAGTTCCGGATCTCCAACTTCCTGCTCTGGCAGCTCGCCTACACCGAGATCCACATCTCCCCGGTGCTCTGGCCCGCCTTCACCCGGGCCGACCTGTTCGAGGCCATCCGGGACTATCAGCGGCGGGATCGGCGCTTCGGCCGCGTCTCCTCGGCCACCCTCTGAGGTGGCCGCACGCGCCATGACGGAGGGGAAGGGAGGCGACGCCGAGAAGTCCGGCGCCGGAAGGCCCGGAGCCGCAGAGCCCGGCACGGCGAACCCCGGCACCAGGAAGTCCGGCGATCTGGGCCGGCGGGTGGCGGTGGCGGCGGTGGGGATCCCCCTGGGGGTCCTGCTGGTCTGGGCCGGGGGGTGGCCCCTGGCCGGGGTCGTGGCCCTGTTGGCGGCGCTGGGCACCTCGGAGGCCTTCGGGCTGGCCGAGGCCCGGGGGTGGCGCCCCTTCCCCTGGATCGGCATTCCCGCCGCCGTCCTGCTGGTGCTCTGGGCCCAGGCCGCCGGCTCCTTCGCCGCCTGGGCGGGTCCGGCCTGGGCCATCCTCCTGGTGGGGGGGCTGGGGAGCCTGGCCGCCGCGGTCTTCCGCCGGGGGCCCGGGGGCGACCCCCTCCCCGCCGTGGGGGCCACCCTCTTCGGGATCGTCTACGTGGGGGGGACGCTGGCCTTCGCCGTCCTCCTCCGGAACCATCCGGCGGCCCCCTCCTCGGTTCCGGGATGGGAGGGGACCTTCCTCCTCATCTTCACGCTCTCGGTGACCTGGCTGGGGGACTCCTTCGCCTACTTCGGGGGGCGGGCCCTCGGGAGGCGGAAGCTCCTTCCCTCGGTGAGCCCGGCGAAGACGGTGGAGGGGGGGATCTCGGGGCTCCTGGGCTCCATGGCGGGCGCGGCCCTCTTCACCGCCCTGGCCCTTCCCTGGCTCGGGGGCGGACTCCCCCTGACGGTGGCCGCCGCGGCGCTCCTGGGGCTCCTGATCTCCGCCGTGGCCCAGGTGGGCGACCTGGCCGAGTCCCTCCTCAAGCGGGAGGCGGGGGTGAAGGACTCGGGGCGGATCCTTCCCGGGCACGGAGGGGTTCTGGACCGCTTCGACGCCGTCCTGTTCACCCTCCCCCTGGTGTACGTGCTCCTTCCCCTCTTCCTGGGCTGGGGGTCCTGATGGCCGCCCCGTCCGCCCCCGGCTCCGGGAACGGAGGCCCCGCTCCGGTCCGCCTGGCCATCCTGGGCTCCACCGGGTCCATCGGGGTGAGCACCCTGAGCGTGGTGGCCCGGCACCCCGGCCGCTTCCAGGTGGTGGCGCTCACGGCGAACCGCTCGGTGGACGCCCTGACGGAGCAGGTGGCGGCCCACGCCCCCCGGATCGCCGTGGTGGCCGACGACGAGGCGTTCCGGGAGGCCGACGCCCCCGCCCCCGCCGGGGCAGGACCCACCACCTGGGCCACCGGCCGGGACGCCGTCCTGGCCGCCGCCGAGGATCCGGAGGTGGACGTGGTGGTGAACGCCCTGGTGGGCTTTGCCGGCCTGGAGCCCACCCTCCGGGCCCTCCGGGCGGGGAAGCGGGTGGCGCTGGCCAACAAGGAGTCGCTGGTGGCGGGGGGGGACCTGGTCCTCCAGGCCCTCCGCTCCAACGGGGGGGAGCTCATCCCGGTGGACTCGGAGCACTCCGCCATCCTCCAGTGCCTGGACGGCTGTCCCCCGGAGAGCGTGGGGCGCCTGGTCCTCACCGCCTCGGGCGGCCCCTTCCGGGGATGGGGGCGGGAGCGGGTGGCCCGGGTCACCCCCGACGAGGCCCTCCAGCATCCCACCTGGGACATGGGCGCCAAGATCACCATCGACTCGGCCACCCTGGCCAACAAGGCGCTGGAGGTCATCGAGGCCCACGTCCTGTACGGCCTCGGGTACGATGCCATCGACGTGGTGGTGCACCCCCAGTCCATCATCCACTCCCTGGTGGAGTTCGTGGATGGATCCGTACTGGCCCAGATGGGGTTTCCTACCATGGAGCTCCCCATCCTCTACGCGCTGACCTACCCGGAGCGGATTCCCGATCCCCGCCTCCGGAACTGGGACCCGGTACGGGCCTCTCCCCTCACCTTCGAAGAGGTGGACCACCCGGCCTTCCCCCTCTTCCGCATCGGAGTGGAGGCGGGGCGGCGGGGCGGCACCGCGCCGGCGGCGTTCAACGCCGCCAACGAGGTGGCCGTGGCGGCGTTCCTGGAGAGGGAGGTGTCCTTCCCCGGGATGGCCCAGGCGGTCCAGGCGGGGCTGGAGGGAGCGGGAGGCACGCCGGTGACCCGGCTGGAAGAGATCATCGAGGCGGACCGCAGGGC
>JBJHCB010000294.1:0-3668 GCA_050485805.1 Gemmatimonadota bacterium
TCGCACCCCAGGGTGATGAGGCCGATGCGGGGCCCGAAGGGCTGGCCCGTGGGTTCCAGGACGTGCTCCACCGCCCGGGCGTCGGATCCCACACCGGGACGGACCGGCTCGGGCACCACGGGGAAGACCGGCAGGTCCCGGGTGCGCAGCCGCTCCCCGGGGGCCGGGGTCCTGCTCATCGGGCGATGACCTGGACGCCGGGGGGAGGATCGAAGCGGAATCGCTCCGGGGCGATGGACGGGTTCACCGCCAGCTCGGAGAGGTGGAGATCCCGGACGATCCCCTCCTCCTCCACGATCTCCAGTCGGAGGATGACCGGGTCGTCCACCCCGACCCAGATGCGGGCCCGGAGATAGGGGGAGGGAACCAGGGGCTCCAGGGAGAGGACGTGGGCCTCCCTCCCCTGGACGGACTCCCTCCCCTCCAGGGTGGGTGCGTACCGCCGCCCCGGATCGCTCAGGAACTCCCGGTGGAGGTCGAACCGCCCCCCGGTGGCGGCAAAGGAGCTGCGGAAGACCTGTCCGTCATCCACCGACGGGAAGAAGACCCAGACGAACTCCCCGTCCGCCACGATCCGATCCCCGGAGGGATCGCTGAAGCGCATCTCGAAGCGGTCCGGGCGGGCCTGGCAGAGCTCTCCCCGACTCCGGGTGGTCTGCCGGAGGAGGTCGTTCCGGATCTCCTGCCGGAAGAGGGCGCAGAAGGAAGCCATCCCCTGATACCGGGTGGCCGCCTGCTCCATGAGGGAGACGGCCTCTCCGGCCTGCGCCGCGGCAGGGGGAGGTGCCGAGAGGACTCCCGTGGCCACGAGGGCGACAGCGACCAGGAGGATGCTCCGGCCGGGGCGATGGGGGGAACGCTGGAGCGGTCGGTCCATGACGGGAAGCGGGCGCCGGTACGGAGGGAGGGAAGTCGGGGCGGGTGCCCGCGCCGAGGTTCGGCCCGGCGCGACCGCCGGGGTCCCCTCATGTACCCGGTGGCACCGCAAAACGTTCGCCCGTCCCCCGGGAGAGGGAGATGGGCGCCCCCAGGGACGGCGAGGGGAGGAGGAGGACGGAACAGGGGGCGAACCAGACCAGCTCCTCCGCCACCCGTCCCGTCGTGCTCCCGCCGGGATCTAGAGGCGCCAGGTGGAGAACCAGGAGGTCGTAGCCGGTATCCCGGATCCGTCGCTCGATCTCCCGGACCGGCCGGCCCTCCAGGAGGGAGGCGGAAACCACGGGATCGGCTCCGGTCCCCGGGGCCAGGGACGGAAGCAGGCCATCGGCCCAGCGGCGAGCCCGCTGGCGCCGCTCTGCCCGGCTCCCCCCGGCCCACCGCGACCGCTCCGGCCCCCCGCCTCCCTCCCCCTCCACCAGGACGGCGAGCTCCACCGACCCCGGCGCGAGGCGGAAGCCCTGGAGCATCCCCCAGGCCGTTCGGAGGTCCCCCCCTCCCTCTCCGGCTGGAAGGAGGATCCGGAGGGGGATGGGCGACGGGAGCGGCTCCTGGGGAGCGGCGGTGGGGCGGACCAGGAGGACCGGGGTGGGGAGCGCCTGCTTGAGGGCGGTGGCGACCCGCCCCAATTCGAAGAAGGGCGCCGCACCCCTCCCCTTCACCCCCGCCACCACCAGGTCGTGCCCCCCCTCCCGCGCCGCCGCCACCAGGAGTCGGGCAGGATCCCCGGCGAGCACCTCCCCTTCCCCCTCCACCCCGCCCCGGCGGAGGACATCCAGCGTCGCCATGAGCCACTCGTGGGCCAGCTCCTCGGTCCCGGTGGGCGCGGCGTGGCCGGAAGCCCCGTTCCCCGGGACCGGGGGGGCCACCGCCACCACCCGGAGGCGTCGGATCCGACGGGGGTCCAGTCGGGCGGCCAGGAAGCGGGCCGCCTCCAGGGCATACAGGGAACCGTCGGTGGCGAGGAGGATGTCCATGGAAGCGCTCCGGCGTTCGGTCCTGGGCGCATCGCCTGTGCGGCGCCCCTGCACCCTTCCCATGGAATCTTCGTGCCACCCCCCTCCCGAGGGCCGGACGCAAGGGAGGACGCGGGGCGAGGGTCCTCCCGCCAGGCGGGCCAAAAGGGCCTGGACCGGTAAGGGTTTCCCGGGGGATGAAAGGAGGGCCGGGCTCCCGACGGCCCCGCATGTGCCCACGGAAACATTCGTTTTCTGTCGCGCCCCCCCCGCAGTTGGCGTGGGGTCACCACAGGATCCTCCCGGGGGGCTACTCGTCCCCGGACATCATCCGATGGAGCTGATCCATGCTCATCAGGACTTCCCGGGGCTTGGAGCCGTCGGGGGGACCCAGCACCCCGGCCTCGTGGAGCTGGTCCACGATCCGGGCCGCCCGACCGTACCCGATGCGGAGCTTCCGCTGGAGGAGGGAGGTGGACCCCTGACCGGAACTGATGCAGACCTCGGCGGCCTCCACGAAGGATTCGTCCCAGTCCCCGGCAACGGCCTCGTCCTCCCCGGCGCCGCCCTCCTCGGCCTCGGCGGCCCGGACCACCTCCAGGATGTCCTCCTCGCTCCCGGGCTCGTCCCACGCCTCCCCCGCCTCCAGCTTCCGGGCCCGGAGCGCCCGGAACCAGTCCATGAGGCGGTCCGTGTCCTCGGTGGAGATGTAGGCCCCCTGGACCCGCACGGGGGAGCTGTGCCCCGGAGGGAGGAAGAGCATGTCGCCGTTGCCCAGGAGGGCGTCGGCGCCGTTCTGGTCCAGGATGGTCCGGGAATCGGTCTTGGAGGCCACCCGGAAGGCGATCCGGCAGGGGAAGTTGGCCTTGATGAGTCCGGTGATGACGTTCACCGACGGGCGCTGGGTGGCCACGATGAGGTGGATCCCGATGGCCCGGGCCTTCTGGGCCAGGAGGGTGAGGGGCTTCTCGATCTCGGACTGCACCGACATCATGAGGTCCGCCAGCTCGTCCACCACCAGGACGATGAAGGGGAGGACCCCCTCCTGGTAGACCCATCGGTCCGGATCCCCCTCCTCCCCCAGGGCCTCGGCCCGGCGCATCACCGCACCCTTCCGGAGGCGGCGGTTGAACTCCCCGATGGAGCGGACCCCGTTCTCCTTCAGGAGGGTGTACCGACGCTCCATCTCCAGGACGGCCCACTTCAGGACGCCGGCGGCGTCCTTGGGATCCGTCACCACCGGGTGCCGAAGGTGGGGAAGGTCGGCGTAGGTGGAGAGCTCCACCATCTTGGGGTCGATGAGGAGGAGGCGCAGGGTCTCGGGGGTGTGGCGGTAGACCAGGGAGGTGATGACGGTGTTGAGGCAGACCGACTTCCCGGATCCGGTGGCCCCGGCGATGAGGGCGTGGGGCATCTTGGCCAGGTCCGCCACGTAGGGCTCCCCGTGGAGATCCTTCCCCAGGGCCAGGGGGAGCTCCCCCCGGGCCCGCCCGAAGGCCTCGGCTTCCAGGATCTCCCGGAGCTGCACCACCTCGGGGGCCGGGTTGGGGATCTCCACCCCCACCGCCCCCTTTCCGGGGATGGGGGCCACGATGCGGATCCGGGTGGCCTTCATGGCCAGGGCCAGGTCGGCGTCCAGGTTGGCGATGCGGTTCACCTTCACCCCGGGGGCCGGAACCACCTCGTACTGGGTCACCACCGGTCCCGTGGTCCGCCCCCCGATCTCGCTCTCCACGTTGAAGGTGCGGAGCTTCTCCACCAGGACGTCCCCCAGGG
>JBJHCB010000295.1:0-3649 GCA_050485805.1 Gemmatimonadota bacterium
GGGCCCGGCGCCCTGAACCCCATCGACCAGTCCGCCGATCCCTACACCCGGGAGGTGGGGAATCCCGACCTGGCGCCCCAGTTCACCCATTCCTACCGGGTGGATCTCCGGTGGACCGGCGCCCTGGGTTCCCTCGGCCTCTCCCCCACCTACCAGCTCACCACCGACGAGTGGCTGGACATCCGCACGGTGGACGCCCTGGGCGTGGCCACCGAGACCCCGGAGAACCTGGGGACCACCCGCCGCTACGGGATGTCGCTCACCGCCTCCCTCCGGGAGCGGGACGGGTGGCGCGGATCCCTCACCGCCCGGGGAGCCCGGGAGTCCCGCGAGGGGCGGCCCGAGGCCCTGGCCCTGGCCTGGGACCGAAGCCGGACGAACTGGTCCCTCCGGGGGAACCTCTCCCGACAGGTGAGTCGGGATCTGAGCCTCCAATCCCGGGTGAACTACCGCTCCGGGCGGGCGATGGCCCAGGGGCGGGCATCGGGTCGGATCACCACCCGGGTGGGCGCACGCCTGCGGGTCATGGACCGGAGGGGGGCGCTGAACCTCACCCTCCAGAACCCCCTGGAGTCCGCCACCACGCGATCCGAGACCCGGGACCCCACCCATATCCAGATCGGAGAGCGCACCCGGTCCCGCCGGGCGGCGGTGGTGGGCTTCTCCTACACCTTCGGGGGCGGTGGGTCGGGGGAGGGGCGGCGGGGGCGGTAGGGGGAGATGGGCGCTGCCCATCGGCCCGAGCGGCCGGGGCGGCCCGAGCGACCCGGGCGCTGCTTATATCCCACATAATGGCGGATTTGACACCCACGGTCGCATAAAGACATCCTCACTCTTGCGTCCCCAGCCCGGTGTCCCCATGTTGGGTATACCCATCATTTTCTCCTGTACCGCCTGTTTCGATGGATCGTCGCATCACGAACCGGACGGATCCCGAGATCCTGGCCGAGCTGGGGCGAAGGCTGGCCAGGCTCCGGAAGGGCGTCGGCCTGAACCAGGCGGACGCCGCCGAACGGGCCGGCCTGGACCGGACCACCGTCTCCCGGGCCGAGCGAGGCGACAACCCGACGCTCCTCACGGTGGTGCGGCTCCTGCGGGTCTATGGCCGCCTCCCGGCACTGGACGCCTTCATCCCGGAGCCGGATGTGAGCCCCATGGCGCTGATCCGTGGTGGAGGGGGCCGCCCCCGTGGCTAGGCGACCCCCCGCCGACGTGTCCGCCTTCGCCGAGGTCCGGCTCTGGGGGAGGACGGTGGGCGGTGTGGCCGAGCTCGCCGACGGTCAGATCGTCTTCGAGTACGCCCCGGGTTTCCGGACGGCCGGGTGGGAGATCTCCCCCATCCACCTGCCCCTCTCCCTCCGGGGTCCGGTCCGCTTCGGGGAGCTTGCCCGGAAGGAGGCCTTCCGGGGGCTTCCCGGCGTCCTGGCCGACGCCCTTCCCGACGCCTTCGGGACCACGGTGATCCGGGCCTACTACACGGCCCGGGGAGAGGTGGCGAAGGCGTTCTCGCCGGTCCAGCATCTCCTCTATGTGGGGAGCCGCGCCATCGGCGCGCTGGAGTTCCAGCCGGCCGAGGACCTCCCCATCCGCCCCGCGGAAGGGGAGGCCCTGGAGGTCGCGGGGCTGGTGGCGGATGCCCGGCGCATCCTCGCGGGGGACCCGGAGGTGGCCATCCCGGAGATCTACCGCATGGGGTCGTCCGCCGGAGGGATGCGGCCGAAGGCGGTGGTCCTCCACGACCCCGAGGGCGGGGCCGTCCGCTCCGGGTTTGCGGCGCCGGAGCCCGGGGATGTCCCGGCCATCCTCAAGTTCGACGGCGTGGGAGAGGGCCCCATGGCGGCGGGGCCCGGTCCCCCCCAGCCCTTCAACCGCGTGGAGGCCGCCTATGCCCGCATGGCCCGGGCGGCGGGGGTGGACGTGGTGGAGGTGACGGTGCTGGAGAGCGCCCAGGGTCATGCCCACCTCCTGATTCCCCGCTTCGACCGGACCGAGGAAGGATCCCTGCACCAGCACACCCTCGGAGGGCTCCTCCACGTGGACTACAACGATCCCGGGGCCAGCAGCTACGAGGAGTACCTCCGGACCATGCTCGCCCTGGGCCTCCCCCCGGCCTCGCTCATCCAGGGCTACCGCCGGATGGTCTTCAACGTCCTGGCCGTGAACCAGGACGACCATGTGAAGAACCTCTCCTTCCACATGGACGGTTCCGGCACCTGGTCCCTCACCCCGGCCTACGACCTGACCTTCGCGAAGGGCACCGGGTGGACGGCGACGCACCAGATGCGGGTCCGGGACAAGCGGTCGGCCATCACCCACCGGGACCTGGTGGCCGTGGCCGAGCTCTTCGGGATCCGGGCACCGGCCAGGATCATCGAAGAGGTCCGCGATGCGGTGGCGGGCTGGCCCGAGCGTGCCCGGGAGCAGGGGGTGCCCGCCGGGGTGGTGCGGCGGATCCAGGCCGAGCTCGAGGAACGGCGCGCCGAAACCTCCCCCTGAGCCTGGCGGGTCCTCCCCTCGTCCTCCCCCCGGACCGCCTCCCCCTCAGAACCTCCGCTGGAGCCGGAGGGAGATCCGGCTTCCCTCGCCGTGCTCGCCGACGGGGAAGGCCCAGTAGATCCCGCCCTCCCCCAGGATCAGCCCCAGGCCGGCGTCGTACAGGATGGGGGAATCGGCCCGGGAAAGGTCTCCCCACGCCCCGTCGGACCACCCCCGCCCGGCGTTGAAGAAGACCACCCAGCTGGGCCGGTGCTGCCGCTGGGCCCGCCGGGGCGCGTCCTCCACGTCCGGAGGTCCGAACCCGGTGGTGAGGTTCAGCGCCCCCCGGTACTCGGCCTGGAAGAGGGCGAAGCGGTCACACCCGTAGTAGGGCTTGAGGATGGTGCTTCCCTCCCCCCCCGGGTCCAGGACCACCAGGGACTCCCGGGCTCCGCAGTCCGCGGCGAAGCTGGGGTGCCCGGGAAGGGAACCCGCTCCGCCCAGGGCGTGCTGGAACTGGGGAGGCAGGGGCTCCCCGTCCAGGGTCCCCCCCATCACCCCCCTCAGGTTGAAGCGTCCCCCCCGCCCCACCGTGGTGTAGCGGCGGACGTCCAGCATCCCGGTGGTGAACCGGGACTCCAGCTCGGGCCCCACCACCGGGAGGGAAGCCCCCGCTCCGGGGTCACGGAGCTCTACGGCGGGAGTGGTCAGGTCGCCCCCCAGGTTCCGCCGCAGGCTTCCCTCGACGAACCACCCCGCCCCCGGCTCCCTCCGGGCGTCGCGGGTGTCCACCGAGGCCCGGGCCACCAGGGCCCGGGTGGTCCCCTCCGCCACCAGGGGCTGCTCCCGCCACGCCCGGTCGTTCCGGAACACACTCCACGGGTCCCCGGCCGCCAGGGAGGCATGCTCCTCCCGGTGGAACTCCAGCGACGCGTCCAGCGGGACGGACGCCGGGGTGGCCCGGACGAACGCCGTCCATCCCCTTCGCTCGAAGTGGTCCCGGTGGTCCGTGGTGAGGAAGAAGGAGGCCAGGGCGTTCTCCTTGTCGGAGAGCCCCCAGGCCTCCACCGGGGCCACCCGGGAGTGCACTCCCCCCCCCACCCGGAAGGCCCGCTCTCCCCCCAGGAACTGCTCCATCCGCACGTCGAACCCGGTGCGGTCCACGCTCCGGGGC
>JBJHCB010000296.1:0-3641 GCA_050485805.1 Gemmatimonadota bacterium
GAACGCGGGTAGACTTGTGACGCCTCGCCCCGTTGCGGGGCCCCCTCGGGCCGGCAGGGACCGGGGGCACGTGCAGACGACCTGAGCGGGTGGGAGCCCGAACGACGATGTCCGGACCATGGGAGTGGGGACCGGGGGCCAGGTTTCTCCTGACCCTGGCCAGTGCGGTGGTGGTGGTGGCGGGGCTCAAGGCGGCCGCTCCCATCCTGCTGCCGTTCTTCCTGGCCCTCTTCCTGGCCATCCTCTCCCTTCCCATCATGCTCTGGCTCCAGCGGCGGGGCGTTCCCACCGCGTTGGCCATCGTGCTGGCGGTCCTGGTGGACCTGGCCATCTTCGGGATCATCGTCCTCCTGGCCACCCAGTCGGTGGCGGACTTCCAGGACCGGCTCCCCCGCTACGCCGCCCGGCTCCAGAACCTCTTCAACGCCTGGATCGCGGCCCTCCAGGACCGGGGGATCCCCGCCGGGGACTACGTCTCCACGGAGCTCATCTCCACGGCCGCCATCATGGACTTCGTGGGGGGGACCCTCTCCCGGGTGGCCTCCTTCCTCTCCAACGCCTTCCTCGTGGTCCTCATCCTGGTCTTCATGCTGGCGGAGGCCACGGTCTTCCCGGAGAAGTTCCGGGCGGTCCTGGGGCGATCCGGGGACGGACCGCGGGAGGGGGAGGACCTGGGGCGCTTCGCCAAGATCACCGGAGAGGTCCTGGACTACCTGGTGATCAAGACGGTGGTGAGCCTGGCCACGGGGATCACCATCGGGCTCTGGGCGTGGACCATGCAGCTCGACTTCCCCATCCTGCTGGGCCTCATCGGCTTCGCCTTCAACTACGTTCCCACCATCGGCTCCATCCTGGCGGCCTTTCCCGCCATCCTCCTCTCCCTGGTCCAGTTCGGGGGGGTGGGACCGGTGGTGGTGGTGGCCCTCGGATACCTGGTGATCAACATCGTCTTCGGGAACCTCATCGAGCCCCAGATGCTGGGGCGGCGCCTGGGGCTCTCCACCCTGGTGGTGATCCTCTCCCTCGTCTTCTGGGCGTGGGTCTGGGGACCGGTGGGGGCCCTCCTGGCCGTCCCCCTCACCATGGTGGTGAAGATCATGCTGGAGAACACCCACGATCTCCGTTGGCTGGCCATCCTCCTGGACAAGGAGGCCCCTCCTCCCTCGTCCCTTGCACCGGAGCCCGCGGGTCCCGCCGAGGTGGACCGGGACGAGGGGATCTGAGGATGGAACCCTTCACCCATCTCCCCGACTCCGCCCGCCTCTGGATCTTCGGGGTGAGCCGTCCCCTGGCGCCCGACGAAGAGGCCCGTCTCCTGGAGCGCGCCGACGCGTTCCTGGAGCGATGGAAGGCCCACGGGCATCCCCTCTCGGCCGCCCGGGACTGGCGCTACGGGCGGTTCCTCCTGGTGGCGGTGGACGACGGCGTCACCCCTCCTTCCGGGTGTTCCATCGATGCCCTGGTCCGGGAGCTCCGGGAGCTGGAGGTGGCCCTGGGCGTGGAGATGGTGGGTGGAGCCCCGGTGTGGTACCGGGAGGGCGGGGAAGGGGGGACCATCCGACGCATCCCCCGGGAGGAGTTCCGGTCCCTGGCCGCAGCGGGGGAGGTGGGTCCGGACACGACGGTCTTCGACCTGAGCCTCACCCGGATGGACGCGCTGCGGGCCGGGAGCTGGGAGCTCCCGGCCCGCGCAAGCTGGCACGCCCGCTACCTTCCCGGTTGAGGAGGGGGCGGAGCCGGGTCAGCCTCCCCCGTCCTGAAGCTCCTCCCCTCCCTCCAGCCCGGCCAGCCCGGTGAGGGGGATCTCCCGGTACCCGTCGGGGATCCGGAAGACGGGGGAGTTCCGGTCCACCGGCCCAACCCGGATGTCCGCCTTCTCCTGGGTGAGTCGCATGAGGGGCCGGACCATGGGGGCCTCCTCCTCCTCGGGTTCGGGCTCATCCCCGCCCCGGCGCCCCAGGAGGCCCCGGGTGGCGCCCCGAAGGGCGCTGCGCGCCGCATCCCGGGCCGCATCCTGCGCGGCCGCCCCCGCCTGTCCCCGGATCTGATCGCCCATGGACTCCGGCTCCCAGGCCAGGAGCTCGTCCCGGTCCAGCGACAGGCCCCGGGGCACGAACGCCACGTGGGTGACGCTCCGGATGGTGGTCCCCTCCAGGGACTCCATGGCCTCGGCCAGCTGGCTCAGGCCGGCGGCCACCCCGGGGTTCCAGAGGGCCAGCATCTCCCAGCCCTCCTCGCCGGTCAGGGGTTCCAGCGATTCGGCCATCTCCTGGGCCATCTCCTGGAGGGCCGGGTCCTGGGCCATCTCACGGGCCCACTCGGCGTAGAGATCCTCGGCGTCCGGGAACTCGTCGGACTGCCAGAGCTCCACCACGAAGGCCACGGTGCCCTCATCGGCCCCGTCCACGCCTTCCACCCCGGTGGACTCGATCTCGGTGACGAGGAAATGCTGCTGCGCCCGGAGCCCATTCACCGTCGTGGTCCGACCGGTCTGCTCGGCGTTGATCCGGACCGTGAACTGGGCCTGGGCCTCCTCCATGGCGCGGCGCATCTCGGCCATGGCCTCCTCCCGCTCCATCTCCGCCTCCCGCATGGCCTCCTGGGCGCCGGCCTGCGCCTCCTGCATGACCGCCATCATCTCCTGCATGGCGCTCATGGATTCCTCGAAGGACATGCTCACATAGCTCCCGTCATCGTGGTTCACCGCCGTCCAGCGCCGCTCCTCCATGTCGAGGATGGTGGCCTGGGAACCATCGGTGGTGACCAGGATGCGGCCGGACTGGTGGATGGCATGCCGGGTCTCCCGCTCGCCGGACACCCCCGGGAGCGCCCGGATCATGACGCCCAGCGCCCCGGGCAGCTCCAGGCGACTGGTCTCGGTCCACTCCACCGACCGGCCCTCCTGGGCCTCACCGGGAAGGGGGGAAAGGAGGAGTCCGAGGGCCGCCACGGGCAGCACTCGGAGGATGGAACGGACACACCGGCGAGTCGCGGATGCGGTCTCGATGGGCATGGGAAGAACCTCCGGTTGGGACGCGATGGGACCTCTACCCTATCCAGGGGTCGAGGGCGGGGTCAAGGAAGACGGGAATCCATGGAACGGGTACGTGGAGGGGCATGGTCGACAGGCCCGTTCGGAGGCGGGGGTCCCGGCGTTACCGGAGGTGAGCGGCGAGGTACCGGGCCGCCTCCGATTCCGCCCAGAAGGCAGGGCGCCGTCCCCGTCCCGCCTCCACGAATCCCACATGGCCCCCCTTCCGCTGGAAGCCCTCCACCAGCCGGGGATTGGCCCGCACCGCGTCCAGGGGAAGGGCCTCCTCCGGGAGGAAGGGGTCGTCGGCCGACTGGAGGAGGAGGGTGGGGACCCGGATCTCCGCCAGGTACCGTGCCGACGAGGCTTCCCGGTAGTAGGTCCAGGCGTCGGGGAATCCGTGGAGGGGCGCCGTGGCCGCATCGTCGAACTCCCGGAGGGTCCGGGCCGCCAGGACCTGCTCCAGGTCCAGGGCCGACTCCAGGACACCCCGCTTGGCCAGGGCCTTGGCCCGAAGCGACCGGAGGAAGTACCCGGTGTAGATGCGGCCCATGCGCCCCGACTCCAGGGCCCGGGTCCGCGCCGCGAGGGCGGTGGGGGCGGGGGGGGG
>JBJHCB010000297.1:0-606 GCA_050485805.1 Gemmatimonadota bacterium
ACCTGGAGACGGACATGAACAGCGACGACCTGAATCATCTGAAGACGCTCCGAGGCCGGGTCCTGGACCTAAGGGGGTTCCTTTGACCTGGATCGCCGGGAGGGGCATCTAGAGGAGATGGAGGCCTCCATGGCGGCCCCGGGCTTCTGGGATCGCCCCGAGCAGGCCAGGGAGGTCATGGAGGACGCCAACCGCCTGAAGGGGTGGATCGAGCCGTGGAAGGTCCTGGACCGGAAGGGCGCCGACCTGGAGGAGCTGGCCGAGCTGCTCCGCGAAGAGCCGGACGCGGAGCTGGAGGCGGAGTGGGAGAACGAGGTCTCGGCCCTGGAGCGGGGACTGGAGGCCCTGGAGCTCCGCACCATGCTCCAGGGAGAGAACGACCACCGGGACGCCATCCTCACCATCCACGCCGGGGCCGGGGGGACCGAGTCCCAGGACTGGGCCGAGATGCTCCTCCGGATGTACCGCCGCTGGGCCGAGCGCCAGGGATACGACGTGGAGGTCCTGGACCTGCAGCCGGGTGAGGAAGCCGGGATCAAGGGGGCCACGGTGGAGGTGAGAGGCACGTCCGCCTTCGGCTTCATGAAGGCGGAGAAGGGCGTGCAC
>JBJHCB010000297.1:616-3583 GCA_050485805.1 Gemmatimonadota bacterium
CCTTCGACTCCCAGGCCCGGCGCCATACCTCCTTCGCCTCGGTCTTCGTCTACCCGTCGGTGGATGACGAGGTGGAGATCGAGATCGACGAGGGAGACCTCCGCATCGACACCTTCCGGGCCTCGGGGGCCGGAGGGCAGCACGTCAACAAGACGGACTCGGCCATCCGCATCACCCACGAGCCCACCGGGATCGTGGTCTCCTGTCAGCAGGAGCGCTCCCAGCACAAGAACCGGGCGACGGCCATGAAGATGCTCAAGGCCGCCCTCTTCGAGCGGGAGATGGAGGCGCGCCAGAGGGAGAAGGACGCCCTGGAGGCCACGAAGACGGAGATCGGCTGGGGGAACCAGATCCGGTCCTACGTCTTCCAGCCCTACACCATGGTGAACGACCACCGGACGGAGCTCAAGCTCACCGACGTGGACTCGGTCATGGATGGGGAGTTGGGGCCCTTCATCGAAGCCTACCTCAAGAAGTTCGGAGCCCAGACCACCGCATGAGTCAGGAATTGAGCCAGATCCTCCGGGTCCGGAGGGAGAAGCTCGCCCAGCTGGAGGATCGGGGGATTCCCCCCTTCGCCTACTCCTATGACCGGAGTCACCGCACCGATGGGGCCCTGGCCCTCTTCCACGAGGAGGAGGAGGAGGGGAGGCTGGACGACCGCGGGGAGGGAAGTCGCGCCCGGGTCGCGGGGCGGATCCTGAGTTGGCGAGGCCATGGGAAGAGCGCCTTCGCCCATGTGGAGGACGGAGGCGGGCGGATCCAGCTCTACCTCCGGAAGGATGCCCTGGGGGACGCCTCCTTCGCGGACCTGGACCTCCTGGATCTGGGAGACTGGATCGGGGCGGAAGGCCCCCTCTTCCGGACCCGGACGGGGGAGGTGACGGTGAAGGTGGAGGAGTGGACCCTCCTGGCCAAGTCCCTCCGCCCCCTCCCCATGGGAAAGGAGGAGGTGGATCCGGAGAGTGGGGAGCGGGTGATCCATTCGGGGTTCCAGGACCAGCAGAGCCGCACCCGGCAGCGGTACGCGGACCTGGCGGTGAATCCCGGGGTCCGGGAGCTGTTCCGCACCCGGACGCGGATCGTCACCCGGCTCCGGACCTTCCTGGACGAGCGGGACTTCCTGGAGGTGGAGACTCCGGTCCTCCAGCCCCTCTACGGGGGGGCGGCGGCCCGCCCCTTCATCACCCACCACAACGCCCTGGACACCCGGCTCTACCTCCGCATCGCCGACGAGCTCTACCTGAAGCGCCTCATCGTGGGGGGCTTCGAACGGGTCTACGAGATCGGGAAGGACTTCCGGAACGAGGGGATCGACCGATCCCACAACCCGGAGTTCACCATGCTGGAGTTCTACCAGGCCTTCGCCGACTACCAGACCATGATGGAGCTGGTGGAAGAGCTCATGCGGGATGTGGTCACCGCGGTGAGCGGGGGGACGGAGCTTCGGTACCAGGGGGAGGAGATCCGGTTCGGGGAGCCCTTCCGGCGCCTTCCCTTCGTTCCCGCCCTGAGCGGGAAGCTGGGGACGGACGTGGGGGCGCTGGAGGACGCCGAGCTCCTCCGCCGGGCGGAGGCCCTGGGGGAGGAGGGCCTCCGGGGCGCCGGTCGGGGTCGCCTCCTGGACAAGCTCTTCGGAGCGCTGGTGGAGCCCGAGCTCCGTCAGCCCACCTTCGTGGTGGACTACCCGGTGGAGCTCTCCCCCCTGGCGAAGCCCAAGCGGGGGGCCCCGGAACTCACCGAGCGCTTCGAGCTCTTCGTGGCCGGTCGGGAACTGGCCAATGCCTTTTCCGAGCTCAACGATCCGCTGGACCAGCGCGCACGGTTCGAGCTCCAGGCCAGGCTCCGGGAGTCGGGGGATGACGAGACCCATCCGGTGGACGAGGACTACCTCCGGGCCATGGAGTACGGGATGCCCCCCACCGGGGGCGTGGGGATCGGGGTGGATCGGCTGGTGATGCTCCTCACGGACTCGGCGTCCATCCGGGACGTGATCCTCTTCCCCACCCTCCGACCGGAGGAGGGGGATCCGGCGTGAGGGGGTTGGACTGGTTCATCGCCCGGCGGTACCTCGCCTCCCGCAAGAAGGGGAGGTTCCTCTCCTTCATCACCTGGATCGCCCTGGCGGGGATCACGGTGGGGGTCACGGCGCTGAACGTGGTGCTGGGGGTGATGAACGGGATGCAGGAGGAGCTCCGGGACAAGATCCTGGGCTCCACCCCCCACGTCCTGGTCCTGCAGCACGGCGAATCCCTCCGCATGTCGGACTGGCGGTCCGTGGCCGCCTCGGTCCGGGAGATGCCCGGCGTGGAGGCCACCGCTCCCTTCATCCTCACCAAGGTGGCCCTCCTCCGGACGGAGGAGTATGTCCAGACCGCCGACCTCTACGGGGTCTCCCTGGAGGGGACCCCCGACGAGGCGGTGACCGAGATGGAGGAGGAGATCCGCCGGGGGATCCACTCCCTGGAGGCCACGCCCTCGGGCCTTCCCCCGGTGGTGGTGGGGGGACGGCTGGCGGAGCGGATGGGGATCTTCCGGGGGGATACCCTCCTGGTCTTCTCCCTGGAGAACGTCCGGACCGACCCCCTGGGGTCCCTCCGACCCACGGTGCGCCAGTTCGAGGTCACCGGGACCTTCGTCACGGGAATGTACGAGTATGACCTGAACAACATGTACGCTCCCCTGGAGGTGGTGCAGGGGATGCTGGGGATCCGGGCCGAGGACCAGGTCTCGGGGCTGGGGGTCCGGATCACCGACCCCTGGGAGGCCACCGCCGTGGGCCGGGACATCCGCACCAGCCTGGGCTTCCCCTACTACGTGGAGAGTTGGATCACCACGAACCAGTCCCTCTTCGCCGCCCTCCAGCTGGAGAAGCTGGCCATGGGGATCATCCTCTTCCTCATCGTGGTGGTGGCGGCCTTCAACATCGTGAGCACCCTGGTCATGGTGGTGGTGGACCGCACCTCG
>JBJHCB010000298.1:0-3577 GCA_050485805.1 Gemmatimonadota bacterium
AGCGGATCCGGGCCCTCCCCCGGGAGGCGGTGGTCCTGAACCTGGCCCGGGGGCGCCTGGTGGACGAGGACGCCCTCCTGGAGGCCCTTGCCGACGGGCACCTCCGGGGGGCGGGGCTGGACGTCTTCGCCACGGAGCCCCTCCCTCCGGACTCCCCCTTCTGGTGGCTCCCCAACGTCCTCATCACCCCCCACGTCTCGGCGGTGACCCGGGGGTTCTGGCGACGGGAGATGGATCTGGTCCTGGAGAACCTGGAGGCGTTTCTGGCGGACCCCGCCGCGCCCCTCCGGAACGAGGTGGATCGGGGGGCGGGGTACTAGGGGGGAGAGCCGGGCCCGTCCCCCGGGTCCCGGGGGGAGGTCTCTCTCCGCTCCTCCGCCTTCACCGCGTCCCAGAGGTGGTCCAGCTCCTCCAGTGAGCTCTCCTGCAGCGAGATCCCCTGGGCCCGAGCCCGGGCCTCCAGCTCCTGGAAGCGCCGCTGGAACTTGGCGTTGGCGGCGGCCAGGGCGGGCACGGCGTGGGTCCCCGCCAGGCGTGCCAGGTTCACCACGGAGAAGAGGAGGTCCCCCAGCTCCTCCGCCAGCCGGTCCCGGTCCCCGGCCTCCAGCGCCTCCGCCACCTCCGCCACCTCCTCCCGGACCTTCTCCAGGGCCCCCCGGGGGTCGTCCCAGTCGAACCCCACCCCGGCCACCCGCTCCTGGATCCGATGCGCCCGGAGAAGGGGATCGAGCCCCCTGGCCAGGTCGTCCAGGACTCCCTCCGGCCGTGGATCCAGCGGCCGTTCCGCCCCGTCCGGGAGCGACCGGTCTGGCCCCAGCGCGCCCCCCTCCACCCTGCGCCGGGCCTCCCGTTCCCGGGCCTTGATGGCCTCCCAGGGCTCCTTCTCCCCCAACCCGAAGAGGTGGGGGTGCCGGCGGATCATCTTCTCCTCCAGCCCCCGCACCACTCCTTCCCGATGGAAGCGACCCTCCTCCTCTCCCACCACCACCTGAAAGGCCAGGTTCAGAAGGAGGTCCCCGAGCTCGTCCCGAAGCGACTCGGGGTCTCCCCGGTGGATGGCGTCCACCGTCTCGTGGGTCTCCTCCACCAGGTGCGGGACCAGGGATTCCGCCGTCTGGTCCCGGTCCCAGGGGCAGTGGGCCCGGAGGTACTCCACCAGGGCCAGCGCCCGGTCCAGCACGCCGTCCACCGGGGGGAAGGGCCCTGCGTCGGCGATCTCGGAGGGCGAGGGGAGGTCGTTCGCTCCCCCCGACGGGCCGGGGGGGACGGCGGGAGGGGGCGGGGAGGGGGGAACCATTCGGGACGGGGGCCTCAGGGAGGGCGGCGACCTTGATGCGACGCTGTTTTCTCGCATCTTTCAAGGTCTATGTCAATGACGCACGACCCCTTCGTTCGGGCCTGGATCGAGATCCGGGGAGACGTCGTCCGCCGGAACCTCCGACGGATCCGGACTGCGGTCCCCGAGGGGGTTTCCGTCATTCCCATGGTGAAGGCGGACGCCTACGGCCTGGGGGTGGAGGGGGCCGTGGAGGCCCTGGCCCCGGAGTCCCCGGGGGCCTGGGGAGTGGCCCTGGTGGAGGAAGGGGAGCGACTCCGTGCCCTGGGGGTGCGGGAGCCGGTGGTGGTCTTCGCCCCCGTCCTTCCTGCCGTGCTGGAGCGGGCGCTGGAAGCGGGACTCACCCTCTCCGTCTCCGACCTGCATCTGGCGGAGCGCCTCGGTGAGCTGGCGGGGGCCCGGGGAGGGACGGCGGCGTTCCAGGTGGAGGTGGACACGGGGATGGGGCGGGCGGGGCTGCCCTGGGATCGGGCCTCGGAATGGGGGCCGCGTCTCCGGGCCCTGGCCACCGGGGGGGGGCTCCGGTGGGAGGGGTGCTTCACCCATTTCCACTCCGCCGACCAGGGGGAGAAGGGCGGGGGACCCGCCTCCATGAAGGAGCAGGCGGAGCGATTCCGCAGGGCGCTGGAGGCCCTGGGAGGGGAACCGGGCGACCCCCCCCTGCGGCACCTGGGGACCTCCGCCGCGGCCCTCCGGAGGCCCGAGTTGGTGGGAGGAGCCATCCGCCCGGGGCTCTTCCTCTACGGCGGAAGCGCCGGGGAGGAGCTCCCCCGCCCCGAGGCCGCCGTGGCCCTCCGGGCCCGGGTGAGCCTGGTGCGGGAGGTGACCCCGGGAACCACGGTGGGGTACGGCGCCACGTACCGGGCCGCCGGGGACGAACGGTGGGCCACCCTGTCCATCGGGTACGGGGACGGGCTCCCCCGGTCCCTCTCCAACCGGGGGGCGGTCCTCCTCCGGGGGCGACGGGCCCCGGTGGTGGGGCGGATCAGTATGGACATGACGGTGGTAGACATCACCCACATCCCCGGGGTGGAGCCCGGGGAGGTGGCCACCCTCCTGGGGGAGGACGGGGCAGAGCGGATCACGGTGGAGGAGATGGCCATGGAGGCAGGAACCATCAACTATGAGATCTTCACCGGGTTCACCCCTCGGCTTCCCCGGGTCTGGATCGCGGAGGGGGAGGGCTGATGGAGCCGCTCCTGGTCCGGGCCCGGGAGGTCCGGGAGAAGGCCTGGGCCCCCTACTCGGGATTCCAGGTGGGTGCCGCCCTCGAGGCCGAGGATGGGACCGTCTTCGTGGGGTGCAACGTGGAGAACGCCTCGTACGGCCTCACCATCTGCGCCGAGCGGGTGGCGGTGGGGTGTGCGGTGGCGGCCGGGCGACGCTCCTTCCGCCGCCTGGCCCTGAGCACCCGGGCCCCCCGCCCCACGCCTCCCTGCGGGGCGTGCCGACAGGTATTGGCGGAGTTCGCCCCGGAGTTGGAGATCCTCTCCGAGGCCCTGGCCCCGACGGCGGGGACGGGGGAGACGAACACCGCCCCGGCCGGAGAGCCCGGACCGACCCGGGCCCGCTGGCGACTCGACGAGCTCCTCCCCGCCCGGTTTCGCATGGAGCAGGGCAGGGAGGAGACCCCCCATTTTCCAGGAAGGAACGACGGGTGAAGCCATTTCGGATCGTGGGAGGGAGCCTCCCGGCCGTCCTCGCCCTGCTGGCCGGATGCAGCGAGGAGGTCCCCACATCGTCGGACCCCGGGCTCATTCCCGTGGTGGCGGAGACCTTCGAGGTCCTCCTTCCCTTCGAGACCTTTGCCGGGGGCCTCCGGGTGGACCGGGGCTATGGGGTGGCGGGGGATCTCCCGTCGGTCTTCGTGGCCAACGCCTGGGCCGAGGACCTAACCGTGCGACCCCTCTTCCGCTTCCGGGATTTCCCGGCGTCGGTGGACGTCACCCCCCCCGGGGGGACGGGGTCGCAGGCCGATTCCGCCTGGGTTCCGGTGGAGGGGGGAGTGGTCCTCTTCCTGGACACCCTCCGGGTGGACGGGACCGGACCCTTCCAGCTGCGCCTCTCCCAGGTGGAGGAGCAGTGGGACCCCAGCTCCGCCACGTGGACCCATGCCGTGGACACCCTGGGGGATCGACGGGCCTGGACCGCTCCGGGAGGGGGGGACGTCACCCCTCTGGCCATGGGGAGCTGGGATCCCGCCGAGGGGGATTCCCTCTTCCTGGCCCTGGACTCCCTGAC
>JBJHCB010000299.1:0-3554 GCA_050485805.1 Gemmatimonadota bacterium
GGCCACGGTCACCATCTCCGTGCCGCTGGCCCGCAGGGACGCCACCATGGTGGCGTTGTCCGGATACTTCCCGGTCCCCAGGATGAGACGGGAGGTGAAGGTGCGGTCTCCCAGGACCAGCGGATCGTTTCCTGCCTCGGTCCCCTGCATCTCCCCTCTCTCCTTCCCCGTTCCGATCATCCCAGGGGCGGTCATCCGCCGCCCACGAATTGCACGAGCTCCAACATGTCCCCCGCTTCCAGCTCCACCTCAACGTAACGGGACCGGTCCACGATCCGGCGGTTCCGCTCCACCACCACCATCCCCGGCACGAGTTCCAGGGCTTCCAGTAGGTCCGCCACCGTGGTGCCTGCGGGAACGTTCCGCGCCTCGCCGTTCACACGGAGGGCGATCTCGCCCCCGGGGCCCTGCTCCGCTCCTTCTTCCATCCGCTCCGTCTCCCCTCCTTGTCCGGCTCGCCTCGCCGTCATGGTTCCCCTTTCCCGGATCCCCCGCCTCCCTCGCCCCGGCCTTCCCACCGGGCGGGGGAGAGGGCGGTGGCAAAGGCCAGGGCCGCGCCGGGTGGGTCGTCCGAGTCCCAGATGCCCCCCCGCACGGCCACCCCATACCCGCCGGCCGCCAGGACCTTCCCCACCCGTTCCGGGGTGAGCCCCCCGATCCCCACCAGGGGGAGTGGACGCTCCCCACCCCCCAGGACCCGGGCCACCTCTCGCACGCGCCCGGGTCCCGCCCCGGCCCGGCCCGGATGGCTGGGGCTCCGCCACAGGGTTCCCACCATCAGGTAATCCAGGGCCTCCACCTCGCCGGCGTCCAGGTGTGAGACCCCTCCCGGGTCCCCTCCCGCCCCGCTCTCCTCGTCCGGGCCGGCCAGGGAGCGCCCCAGCAGGGCGTCGGGTCCCAGCCAGCTCCGGCTCCAGGTCGGGGGAAGCCCCCGCCCGGGAAGATGGAGCCCGTCGGCGCCCACGGCCCGGGCCACGTCCGCCCGATCGTTGACCAAGAGCCGGACGCCGGCCCGCCTGAGGGGGTCTCGGAGAGCCCGGCCCAGCTCCCAGAGTCCCCGCCCCGGGGTCCCCGGCCCCCGGAGATGGAGCGCCACTCCGAAGCCACCGCGTCCGGTCCCCGGATTGTCGGGCTCCGGTGCCCCGGCTCCCGCCAGGGCCAGGGCCACCTCCACCGCCCGTTCCAGGAAGTCTGTCCGCGCCAGGATGGCGTCATCGGTCACCAGGTGGAGTCGGGGAACCCTCACGTCCCCAGCCGGGTGCCCCGGACCACGGGCGAGCCCAGGAGCCAGTCCCGGGCGTCCATCCGCCGCTTCCCCGCCGGCTGCACCTCCCCGAACCGGACCGCTCCCTCCCCCGCCGCCACGCGGAACCCCGCTTCGGCGTCGGCGGCCACCACGGTGCCGGGGTCCCCGGAACCCGGGTCCTCCCCTCCCATCCCCACGACCTGGGGGCGGAAGAGCTTGAGGGGCTCCCCCTCCACCAGGGTCCAGGCCCCGGGGACGCTGTCCATCCCCCGGACATGGTTCGCCACCTCCCGGGCCGGGCGGGTCCAGTCGATGCGGGCCGTCTCGCGGTCCACCTTGGGGGCGTACGTGGCCCGGGCATGGTCCTGCTCCCGCTCCTCCAGCGCCCCCAGCTCCAGGAGGGCCAGCGCCTCCACCAGGGCCCCCGCCCCGAGCTCGGAGAGGCGGAGGTAGAGGCCCGACGCCGTGTCCTCGGGCGCCATGGGAAGCTCCCGCTGCAGGAGGATGGGACCCTCGTCCATCCCCTCGGACATCCGCATGATGGTGATCCCCGTCCGTTCGTGCCCCCGTGCCACGGCCCAGTTCACCGGCGCGGCGCCCCGGAGCTCCGGGAGGAGGGAGGCATGGACGTTCACCGATCCCCGGGGGGGGAGCTCCAGAACCTCCTTCCGGAGGATGTGCCCGTAGGCCACCACCACGGAGAGCTCGGGATCCAGGGCGCGGAGCTCCTCCAGGAAGCGCTCCCCCCGGGGGCGGTCCGGTGTGAGGACGGGAATCCCCTCTTCCCGCGCCACCTCCTTCACCGGCGAGGCCCGGAGCTTCCGCCCCCGCCCGGCGGGACGGTCCGGCTGCGTCACTACCCCCACCACCAGGTGCCCCTCCTCCAGGAGGGCCCGGAGCGCCGGCACCGCGAAGTCCGGGGTGCCCCAGAAGAGCACCCTCACTCCTCCTCCTGGAGCTTTCGGTACTTCCGGAGGAGCATCTTCCGCTTCAGGGGGGAGAGGCGATCGATGAACAGCACCCCGTCCAGGTGGTCCAGCTCGTGGAGGAGGGCCCGGGCGAAGAGGTTCTCCCCTTCCACCCGGATGGTCTCGCCCCGGGGGGTCTTCCCCTCCATGACCACCCGGGCGGGGCGGGCCACCACCTCGCTGACCCCGGGGATGGAGAGGCACCCCTCGGGACCGCGGTCCACCTCCTCCCCCACCTCCACGACCCGGGGGTTCACCAGGGCCACCCGGCCCCGGGCGCCCGCTTCCTTGCGGACGTCCACCACCATGACCCGGAGGGAGACCCCGATCTGGGGCGCGGCGAGGCCCGCCCCCTCCTCCGCCGCCATGGTCTCGAACATGTCCTCCACCAGGGCCTCGAGCTCCTCGTCGAAGACCTCCACCTCCCCCGCTTCCTTCCGGAGGACCGGGTCCCCCAACAGCCGGATCTCCCGCACGGCCATGGTCGCCCCCCCTCCCCTACGCCCGGGGCTCCGGATCGCCCAGCTTGCGCCCCACCTTGGAGCGCTCGATGACGATCCGCGTGTTTTCGCCGGTCCGGAGGGTCAGTCGCTCCTGATCGGCATGGACGATGGTCCCCACGATCCCCCCCGCGGTGACGATCTCATCCCCCTTCCGGAGCGCCTGGATCATCTCCTGGTGACGCTCCCGCTCCTTCTTCTGGGGGCGGATGAGGAGCCAGTAGAAGATGAGGAAGATGAGGGCGAGCTGCACCAGGAGGACCATGGCGCCGCCCCCACCGCCCTCGGCAGGGGCCATGAGGAGTCCGGAAACCGGATGGATCACGTCGCACTCCGGGGTGTGGGTCGCTGTCGTCCGCCCCGGCTCATCCGGAGCGGGCTCGGTACCGTTCCAACCACATCGCCTTCCAGCCCTTGAAGCTACCGTCCTGGATGCGTTTGCGGGACTCCTCCGCCAACCGGATGAGAAGGCGGATGTTGTGGAGGGAGAGGAGACGGTGGGCGAAGGCCTCGCCCGCCACCACGAGGTGTCGGAGATAGGCCCGGTCGAAGTGGGTGCAGGCGTAGCAGTCGCACTCCGGGTCCAGGGGCTCGGAGGACCGGCGGAAACGGGACGCCTTCAGGTTCACCTGTCCTTCGGCGGAGACCCAGGCCGTGCCGTGACGGGCGTTCCGGGTGGGAGCCACGCAATCGAAGAGGTCGCACCCCCGTTCGATGGCCTCCAGCAGGTCCTCCGGGTAGCCCACCCCCATGAGGTAGCGGGGCCGGTCCGCCGGGAGCTCCGGGTCCAGGACCTCCAGGGTGGTCCACATCTTCTCCTTGGCCTCCCCCACCGAAAGG
>JBJHCB010000300.1:0-3548 GCA_050485805.1 Gemmatimonadota bacterium
GGTCCCGCATGTCCCCGGAGATCCCCGAGATCCCCCGAAGGCCCGAGTGCTTGTTCAGGAGGGATCCGGCCTCGGAGAGGGAGAGTTCCTCGCGAGCCATGACATGGAGGATCACGGCGGGGTCCGCGTCCCCGGACCGGGTTCCCATGACCAGCCCCTCCAGGGGGGTGAACCCCATGGAGGTGTCCACGGAGCGTCCGTCCCGGATGGCGGCGGCGGAGGCCCCGTTGCCCAGATGGAGCGAGACCAGGCGGATGGACGAGGGGTCCCGGTCCAGGAGTCGGGCCGTGCGACGCAGCACGTGGCCATGACTGGTGCCGTGGAACCCATAGCGGCGGATCCGGTGGCGGCGGTAGAGGACGTAGGGGAGGGCGTAGTGGAACGCCTCGGGAGGGAGGGAGGCATGGAAGGCCGTATCGAAGACCGCCACATGCGGAAGATCGGGGAGCTGCTCCCGGGCGGCCTGGATTCCCAGGAGGTTGTGGGGGTTGTGGAGGGGAGCCAGGTCGAAGCAGTCCCGGATTCCCTCCTCCACCCCCTCGTCGATGAGATGGGGTGCGGTGAAGGCCTCTCCCCCGTGGACCACCCGGTGGCCCACCGCATCGAGGCGGTCCTGGATCCCGCCCCCCTTCCCGTCCTCCGCGGCGGAGCCGGACATGCCCTCGTCGGGGTCCGCCAGGAGGTCCAGGATGGCGTGCACCGCGTCGCGGTGATCCAGGATCTCGCCGGAGCGCCGGACCCGCCGTTCATCCGAGGCCCGGGTCTGGGTGAGGATCCCCCCTCCGGCCCCGATCCGCTCCACCTGCCCCACCACCATCGCCTCCTCGGTGGTGGTGTCCACCACCTGGTACTTCACCGAGGAGGAACCGGAGTTCAGGACCAGGACACGCATGGTCCCCCCCTCCGCCTCGCCCCCGCCGTTCGAGGATGGTGGGCCGGGAGGCCTCGACGGCGCCGTCGACTCAGGACCGGAACCATCGGTCGATGTCCGGTTCCGTCAGGTCCTCCGGCTCCGATCGCCTGCGCCCCGTCTCGTCGTATTCGTAGAACCCCCGCCCCGACTTCTCCCCCAACCACCCGTCGTTCACCATCCGGCGAAGGAGGGGCGCGGGGCGGAACTGCGTGAGGCCCAGCTCCCTCCAGAGAGAGGTGAGGGCCCGGTGGACCGAGTCCAGCCCCATCTCGTCCGCCAGTGCCAGGGGGCCGTGGGTGGCCCCCATTCGCACCTTCATGGCCCGGTCTACCGCATCCCTCGTGGCCACTCCCTCCATGACGGTGTGGATGGCCTCGTTGATGAGGGCCAGGGTGATGCGGGAGGTGACGTATCCCGGGTACTCCGCCACCTCCACGACCTCCTTTCCCAGGCGGTCCGCCACCTGCCGCGCCACGGCCTCCGCCCGGGGATCGGTGTCCCTTCCCCGGATCAGCTCCACCAGCTTGACCCGGGTCACCGGGTGCTGGAAGTGGAGCCCCACAAGGTGGGGGCGACGGTCCGGGGGGAGGACGTCCGCCAGGGCGGAGATGGAGAGGGTGGACGTGCCCAGGAGGAAGACGGTGTCCGGGTCGGCGTGGCGATGCAGCTCCCGGAGGAGGTTCCGCTTGTCCCGCATGTTCTCCTGGATCGCCTCGAAGACCACCGGGTGCCCGGCCACCCGGGCGGGGTCGGCGGTCCAGCGGATCCGGGAGAGGACGGCGTCCCGCTCCCCGGTGGTGATCCCCCACCGCCCGAGATCCCGATCCATCCCCTCCCGGAGCGCCTGGAGGGCCGCCTCCGTCGCCTCGGGGGTGCGCTCGAGGACCGTCACCTCCACCCCGGCGTCGGCCAGGCACCGGGCGACCCCCCGGCCGGTGGCGCCGGCACCGGCCACGGCGGCCCGGGTGAGGTCGATGGTCGCGTGGCTCATGGGGAGGGGTGGGGGGACGGGTGGGAAGTCGGAGGGGGGGCGAGGGGCGGGAGGGGTCATCCCCCACCCGCCCTGGCTCCCCTCGGGTCAGAGCCCGAGGAGCTCGTGCTGCGAGAAGAAGAAGGCGGCCTCTGCGGCGGCGTTCTCATCGGAGTCCGACGCGTGGATGGCGTTCCGCTCTTTGGATTCGGCGTACAGCTTCCGCACCGTGCCCTCGGCGGCCTCCGCCGGGTCGGTGGCGCCGATGGTCTCCCGGAGTCGGGCCACGGCCTCCTCCCGTTCCAGGAGGAGGGGAATCACGGGGCCGGAGGTCATGAAGGAGACCAGGGAGGCGAAGAAGGGCCGCTCCCGGTGAACGGCATAGAAGGCCTCCGCCTGGGCCCGGTTGAGGCGGGTCATGCGGGCCGCGCGAACGGTGAAGCCCGCGTTCTCCAGGTGGGCCAGGACCTTCCCGGCCCTGCCGGCGGCCACGGCGTCGGGCTTGATGATGGCCAGCGTTCGATTCATGGATTCCATGCTCCGATGACAGTGGGTGGGGTGGGTCCCGGGGCGAATGGGCCCGGGGTCCCGTCGGGGAGCGACCCCGGGAATGCGGTTTCGGTCCGGTCTGTCCCGGGACGGACCGGACCGAAACCGTCCTGCCGGCACCGCCCTTCCGGTACCGTCCTGGGGGTCCGGAGATCCCCGTTGGGCCGGTGGTCGGGCCCTCAGCCTGTGGAGTCCCTGGCGTAGAGGGCCCGGAGCACCGCCTCCCGGGTGAGGAAACCCACCATCTCCCCCTCTCTCACCACGGGCAGCTGGGCCGTCTCCCGGTTCACCATCACCTGGGCGGCGTCCTCCAGGGGCTGATCCTCGGTGAGACACAGGACCGAGCGGCTCATGACGTCCCGGGCGGTGGCTCCCCCTTCGATCGGGTCCAGGATCGTGCCCTGCAGGGCCTGCCGGAGCGCCTCGGCGGCGGTGATGACCCCCAGCACCTGGAGCCCCTTCCCCACCACGGGGACCGCGGGGAGCCCCTTCCGGGCGATGAGGTCCACCACCTCGTGGAGGGGCGTGTCGGGGTAGATCCGGTAGGAAAGGGGGGTCAGGGCGTCCCGGACCCGGAGCCGACCCACCAGGGGGATCTTCATGAGTCGCTGCAGGCTCCGGATCTCCTCCGGGGAACCCGCGGTGAGGAGGGCAGACTCCACCTCCGGGTCGGCCAGCGCCTCGGAGAGGGCAGTGACCGAGGCTTCTCCGAACCGGGACCGGGAGGCGATGCGGAGCACCAGGAGGAGTCGAGGGGCATCCTCGCCGCCGCCCAGGGGGACGGGGGACACGCCCAGGGCCGCAGACGCACCCGCTCCACTGCGAACGATCCCGATCCGGCTCCGGGGGGTGGGAGCGAGGAACACGCCCGCCTCGCCGGAACGCACGTGTTCGGCGAGGCGGGCGAGGTCGGGTGGGGGCTCCCCGAGGGGACCCGTGAGACCCAGGAGAATCCCGAGTCCCTCGTTCAGGCCCTCGGCCTCCAAGGGGATCCGGATCCGGTCCCGGGGAAGGATGTCGGCCAGCTCCATCAGCCGGGGCCGGCCCCCCGCGCCGTCGCGCGGAGGGGGCTCAGAGCCCCAGAGCCTCCTTGATCAGGTCCCGGATGTCCACCGG
>JBJHCB010000301.1:0-3538 GCA_050485805.1 Gemmatimonadota bacterium
GGGTTCCACGAGGGGATGCTGGTCTACCTGGCCCTCCGGGGGCGGGAGGCCACCGGGGACGGGCCCGAGAACCCGCGCATCCTCACCTTCTCCGCCACCACCGAGGCCCCCGACGAAACGGCCCGGGGGGAGTGGCTGGAGCTGGTGGCCGGCGCCGGCCTGGCCCACACCTCCGCCCTCATCCGGTACATGGCGACCGGGGACCCCCGGGTGGAGCGGTCGGCGGAGGCCTTCCGGGACGCGGTGGTGCGCTCGGTGGCCCGGAAGCGACCGGTGCTCCCCGAAGGGCACGGCGGGGAGTCGAACGGGGCCCCGGAGTGAGGCGGGCATCGTGGCAGGGGCGAAAGGGTGGCGCCGCCGGGGATCCGGACGCATCGTGGACCTCTGTTCCCCTTCCTCCTCCCCCCTCCCGGAGGCCGACCATGTCCTGCCTGGCCCGTTCCCTTTCGTGCCACCGGTGGCGCCACCGGGCGCCCATGCCCAGGGCTTCCCTCCTCCCGGTGGGCCTGTTCCTCCTGGCCGGCTGCGGCGAGAGCCCGTCCCCCGGGACCGACGCCGCCTCCCTCGGGGCCGGAGCGCAGACCGACTGGGAGGCGTGGCTCGTGGACCAGTCCGACAGTGACATGGAGGTCGGCTTCGGAGGGGCACTCTACATCTACGATGGGGCCGACCTGGCGCCCCTGGCCTCGGGGGAGAACCGCACGGCGCCGGAACCGGCGGAGCGCATCGACCTGGCCGGCGCTATGGCGGCCCTCTGCCTGGAGGAGACGGGGGCCCGCCCCGTCCGCCCCCACATGCTCCTCTTCAACGAGACCGAGACCCACGGGGCGCTGGCCTTCGTGGCCAGTGGGCATGTGGCCATCCTGGACGCCCGCAGCCGGGAGCCGGTGGCCTGCTTCCGCATGTCGCCGGGGGCGGGTGGGGCCCAGCAGGCCCATGCCGCCTTCCCCACCGCCGATGGGGCCCACATCCTGGTGGCCAACCAGAACGGCAAGCTCCTGGAGCGCATCGACACGGACTGGTCCGCCGGAACCTTCGTCCACAACACCGAGGCCACCCTGGACCTGGCCGGAGGCACGACCCCTTCCGGCGCCCTCCGGGAGGATCCGGAGCTCCGCCCCGACAACGCCCCCATCTGCCCCGTCATCGACGCCCGGGGGGACCTGGCCTGGGTCACCCTCCGGGGAGGCGGGCTCTTCGTGGTGGATGTCCGGGCCACGCCCATGCGGATCGTGGGGGAGTACGACCGGGAGACGGTGAAGGGGAACGGGTGCGGCGGGATCGAGGCGGGGGGGAGCATGTTCCTGAACTCGGGGGGCGCCCCGGTGAACCTCCAGGGCCAGCCCCACCCCCATCTCCACCTCCATGGCTTCGACGTCTACCGCTTCCCTCTCTCGGGCTATGATGGGGCGACGGGGCCGAACCTCCCGGCGCCGGAGGTGGTCTTCACCGCCGACGGGGAGCACGACTCCCACGGGATGGCGGTGGCGGGCGACTCGGGCGGGGCCGGCCATCTCTGGGTCATGGACCGCCACGCCGATGTGGCCGAGGTCTTCGCCGTGGACTCCGGTGCCCACGTCCGGACGGTGGCGCTGAACGGACCCCTGACCCCCAACGCCGCCCCGGATCTGGTGGACCGGTCCCCCGACGGACGCCTCCTGGTGGTGGCCCTGCGGGGTCCCACCCCCCTCACCGGCGACCCCCACAACGCCACCGGGGCCACCCCGGGTCTGGGGATCATCCACGTCACCGCCGACGGCGCCGACGGGGCGCTCGTGGCCATCGCACCGGTGACCAACGCCCGGGACGGCACGGAGTACGGAGACCCCCACGCCGTGCGGGTCCGAAGGAAATAGTCCCCGACGCCCCGCGACCCAGACCTCCCAACCGCGCCGCCATGGCCCGACCTGCTCCCATCCCACCGGGACCCGGCCAGGAATCCGTCTGGGACTATCCCCGGCCTCCCCGCCTGGAGCAGACCCCCCGCCGCCTGGAGGTGGTCTTCGCCGGCCAGGTGGTGGCGGATAGCGTGAGGGGATGGCGGGTGCTGGAGACGAGCCATCCACCGGTCTACTACCTCCCCCCGGGGGATGTCCGGACGGACCTCCTTCGGAGCGCCGGCGGGGGGAGCTTCTGCGAGTGGAAGGGGAGAGCCCGCTACTGGGATCTGGTGGTGGGGAACCGGGAGGCCCGGAAGGTGGCCTGGTCCTATCCCGACCCCACCGCCTCCTTCGCGCCCATCCGGGACCACCTGGCCTTCTACGCCGACCCCATGGACGCGTGTCGGGTGGACGGAGCGGCGGTGACCCCGCAGCCCGGGGGCTTCTACGGCGGGTGGATCACCCCCGACGTGGTGGGACCGTTCAAGGGCGGGCCGGGGAGCTGGGGGTGGTAGGGGAGGTGGGGGCGGACCGGCGGGCGGACGCGCCTCCTCCGGCCCCCACCGGTGCGCGGTCATGACCATGGACACCGAGACCTTCGCCCGCACCTTCCTGGCCCTGGGGCCCCCGACCATCCTCCTGGCGGGGATCGCCGTGACGGTGGTACTGGCCTCCGCCCTCGGGGGAGCGCGCCGATGGTGGGTGTTGGCGGGACTCCCCCTCCTCACCCTGGGTGTGGCCCTGGGCGCCACGATCCTGGTGATGAAGGTCCTCCGTCCGGGAGACGGGTCGGGCTTCCTCCTGGGGGCCGCGGCCCTGGGCGTCTACACCATGGCCCTCACCGTCTACTATCCGATCCTGGGCGGGGTGGGCCTGTGGGTGGCCCTCCGACGGGACCCCCCCGGGCGGGGGTCCCTCCCCCCGGACTCCCTCCCCCGGGACTACCAGGCCAGGAGGTAGGTGGCCTTCAGGAGGAGCTGGTGGTCCCGCACCTCCACGAGCCCGTCCCGGCGCAGATTGTCGTACACCAGGTAGAGGTCGCTCCCCGGGCGGTAGGTATAGCGGAAGCGGGCGCTGGAGCTCCACTGCTCCGTCAGGGAGTTGTACTGGGTCACCGTGCGGAGCCCCATGTCCGGGGAGATGGCGTAATCCACCCGGAAGGAGCCCACGGTGGCGTTGAAGTCCCCCGCCGGGAGCTCCACCTCGTTCCGGGTGAGACCGGCCTCGGTGGCGAGCTGCGGGGTCACCCGGACCCCCAGGCTCCCGTTCAGGTCCGTCCGGTTCCCGTCGAAGAAGGTCTGGGGGGCCCAGTAGCCGCTCCAGTAGACCCGGGCGGCCCGGTTGCTCATGTACCAGACCCGCCAGTCCCCGAAGCGGTAGTCCCCCGGGGCCACCACCACGTCGGGGCGGAGGGCGAAGGGGGCGTCCAGCCGCTCGAAGTACCGGTTGTACCAGACGATGACGGAGGCCCCGTTCTCCCACTGGGACCCCACCATGTAGTGGTGCTGCCGGGAGATCATCCGGCCGCCCTGGTCGGTGGTGTAGGTGATGTTGTACATGGGCTCCAGGACCCGCACGCCCCAGCGACCGGGACGGGGGGTGCGCTCGACGTGGAACTTCGTGGTCCGGATCCCCACCCGGGGGATGAAGCCCACCTC
>JBJHCB010000302.1:0-3533 GCA_050485805.1 Gemmatimonadota bacterium
GCTCCGGGAGGGAATTGAACCCTCGACCTCTTCCTTACCAAGGACGCGCTCTACCACTGAGCTACCGGAGCATCACCTCCGCCCTGCGACCCCAGGGGACCGGACCGGCCGATCCCGGAGGACCGACCGGCCGGAAGCGGGAGACGGGACTCGAACCCGCGACCCTCAGCTTGGAAGGCTGATGCTCTAGCCAACTGAGCTACTCCCGCATCATGCCCCTGAAGCCTACCACAACCCTACCGCGCCAGCCGGCCGCCCCTCCACCCGGTGGGTGGCGTGGGAGGCCCCGTCGCCATGGTGGGGGTAGGATTCGAACCTACGAAGGCGTAAGCCAGCAGATTTACAGTCTGCCCCGTTTGACCGCTTCGGTACCCCACCGCTCTACCGCATCCGCCCCTTCCCCGACGGCCCATCCCTCGATCTTCCCCTCAACCTCTCGGGAAGACCACCCACTCCGGGGATCGCAGCGCATGAGCTGACGGAGGGATTCGAACCCTCAACCTGCCGCTTACAAGGCGGCTGCTCTGCCAGTTGAGCTACGTCAGCGAAAACGGAGCCATAAACTATATCCCTCCCCCCATGGGGTGTCAACCAGCCTCCGCCACCCGTTTCCAGCGCGCGCCGTCCGGGGTGTCCTCGATGGCAATCCCCCTTCCCGCCAGCTCGTCCCGGATGGCATCGGCCCGGGCCCAGTCCCGTCCCGCCCGGGCCTGCGCCCGCTCCTGCAGGCGCTTCTCCACCCACGAGGCCAGGCCGGAGTCCACCTTCCGTGCCCGCCGCCCCACCTCCAGGATGCCCAGCACCCCGTCCATGGAATCCAGGACCTCCAGGACCCGCCGGATGCCCCCGGGGTCCGCCCCCTCCACCCCCCGATCCAGGGCCCCGTTCACCTCGTTCACCAGGACGAAGAGGGCGGCCGTGGCCTCGGCCACGTTCAGGTCGTCCTCCAGGGCGGCCCGGAAGCGGAGCTCCCCCCGCCGGGCGGCCTCCCACAGGCGGGAGTCCCCACCCCCTTCCACGCCATCCGTCCCGGCGGTCCGCTCCTCCGGAGCCCCCTCCCCCACCAACTCCAGGAGCCGGGTTTCGAAGTCCAGGAGCCGGGAAACCGCCCGATGGGAGGCCTCCAGCCCCTCTCGGGTGAAGTTGAGCTCGCTCCGGTAGTGGGCCGACAGGAGCTGATGACGAATGGCGGCCGGGTCCACCCCCTCGCCCAGGAGCTCCCGCACCGTGACGAAGTTGCCCAGGGACTTGGACATCTTCCGCCCTTCCACCCGGAGGTGCTTCACGTGGAGCCAGGTCCGGACGAAGGTCTCCCCCGTCGCCCCTTCGGACTGGGCGATCTCGTCCTCGTGGTGGGGGAAGATGAGGTCCTCCCCCCCCAGGTGGAGGTCCACGGTGGTCCCCACCTCGCAGAGGGCCATGGCGGAGCATTCCAGGTGCCAACCCGGCCGGCCCCTTCCCCAGGGGGCCTCCCACACCGCTCCCACCTCCTCGTCGCCCGGCTTGGCCCCCTTCCAGAGGGCGAAGTCCCGGACATCCTCCTTTCCGTACTCGTCGGCCGCCACCCGCTCCCCCACCCGGACCTGCTCCAGGTCCTTCCCGGAGAGCTTTCCGTAGTCGGGAAACGAGGAGATGTCGAAGAAGACCGACCCGTCCCCGGTGGCGTAGGCGAGCCCCCGCTCCAGGAGGCGCCCGACCAGGTCCTTCATCTCCTCCACGTAGCCCGTGGCCCGGGGATACGCATGGAAGCGCCGGATTCCCAGGGCGTCCGCCTCCGTGAGGAAGGCCTCGGCGTAGGGCTCGGTGTAGGCCTCCAGGGAGAGTCCCGCCCCCGCCGCCGCCCGGATCGTCTTGTCGTCCACGTCGGTGAGGTTCATGACGAACCGGACCTCGTACCCCAGCCACTCCAGGGTCCGGTGGACCAGGTCGTAGAAGACGAAGGAGCGGAAGTTCCCGATGTGGGCCGGACCGTAGATGGTGGGTCCGCAGGCGTACACGCCCACCCTACCCTCCTCCAGGGGCCGGAAGGGTTCCAGTCGCCGGGAGAGGGTGTTGAAGAGCTTCAGGCCCATGGCGGGAGCGGAGGGTGGGGGGGGTCCGGGACGGGGCGACCCGGGACGCTCGTGCCGGGGAGGGAGGACGTCAAGATCAGGGAAGGAGGCGGAGCTCGTCCACCCGCCACGACTCCCCGTCGAAGAAGAGCCCCAGGAAGAGGGAGCGCTGGACGGACTGGGAGGTGCCCGAGACGGGTGCCGACCAGCGGATCTCGGCGAAGCCCCGGTCGGGGGTTCCCGCCAGGGGGGCCGCGCGCACCACCTGGATCTCTCCCCCCTCGTAGCTCCGGAAGAAGTCCCGGAGGGCGGCGGAGGCCTGCCTGGGCGCCACCGACGCCCGCACCGGACCGTCCAGCTTGAGGGAGAGCCCACCCCGGGCGAAGTGGTTGGCCACTCCATCGGCATTCCCCCGGGCCCAGGCCCGGGCCAGGCCGTCCACGGCGCTCCGGAGTTCGGTGTTCTCCTCGGGGACCTGGGCCGAGAGGGAGAAGGAAGCGGCCAGGTCGGCCCCGGGCCCCGCACCCGGCGCCAGGGAGACGGGAAGGGCCAGGGCCGGGAGAAGGAGGAGGGTCAGGAGGAGAATCCCCCCCGTCCCCACCAGGGACCCCGGGCACGGGGGAAGGAGGTGGCGCCGAGTCATGCCCCCCCCCCGCTCCCAGCCGACGCGGGAGTCCCCTCCCGGGCTTCGGCCACCTCCCCACGGATGAGGCGGAGGGCCTCCCGGGGGTCGGGATGATGGATCACCGCACGTCCCACCACGAGGTGGTCTGCTCCGTCCATCACCGCGCGGCGGGGGGAGGCGACCCGCACCTGATCGTGGTGGGGGTCCCGGGTCAGACGGATCCCCGGGGTGACGATGGCCCGGTCCGGACCCAGGAACTCCCGGAGGCTCCGGGCCTCCAGGGCCGAGGCCACCACGCCGGCCAGCCCCGCGTCCCGGGCGAAACCCGCCAGACGGAGGACCTCCTCCTCCGGATCCACCTCCTCCCGGCCCCAGGCCTCCGCCAGCTCGGAGGCGGAGAGGGAGGTGAGGGCCGTCACCGCCAGGAGCCGCACCCCCGAGGCCTCGGCCGCCACCTGCGCGGCTTCCATCATGCGGCGGCCCCCGGAGGCATGGAGGGTGAGGAGTTCCACGGCGAGAGCCCCGGCGGCCTCCACCGCCCGCTCCACGGTGCGGGGGATGTCGTGGAGCTTCAGGTCCAGGAAGACGCGAAGGCCCCTGCCCCGGAGGTCCCGGACCACCCGGGGGCCTTCCCGGGTGTAGAGCTCCAGCCCCACCTTCACGAAATCCACCTCGTCCCCGAGGCGGTCCACCAACTCCAGGGCCCCGTCCCGGTGGGGGACATCCAGGGCCACGATGACTTCAGCCATCACACAGGTCCGAGCCGGTCGTTTGGGAGGGGGGACGCCTCGGCGGGACCGGGATCCGACGGCACCCTTCCGGACTCCATCCGTGCACCCCCCACCAGTTCGGAGACG
>JBJHCB010000303.1:0-3491 GCA_050485805.1 Gemmatimonadota bacterium
TCGTCGGAGGCGGCGTGCTCCAGGCGCTCCGCCTCTTCATGGACATCGTCCCAGGTGTAGCCCAGGCGCTGGCTCAGGTAGGTCTCCAGCACCCGGTGTCGGCGGATGATCCGGAGGGCCTCCCGGCTGCCGGAGGAGGTGAGCTTCACTCCCCGATAGGGGACGTGCTCCACGAACCCCCACTCCGCCAGGCGCTTGATCATCCCGCTCACCGAGGCCGGCTGGACGTCCAGGATCCCGGCGATGCTGCTGGTGGAGGCCGCCTCTCCCGTCTCCGACAGGGAGTAGATCGCCTTCAGATAGTCTTCCACCGAACGGGAAAGGGAGGGCGTCTCGGGAGGCATGGGGACCCCGGGGGGTGCAGGACGGATGGGAGTCCCGAATCTACCGGCCCCCCCTCGCGAGGTCGAGTCCGCCCGCCGGCAGGACGCCCGGGGAACTCCTTCGTAATCATATGTTTGCGACGGGGGGCCGGGGGGGATTATCTTTCAATGATTTTTCCCCGCTGGCCGGAAGGGGACCCGCACCGACCGGGGCGGCTTCCACCGGCCCGTCGGTGATCCCGCTCCAGGGAGGACGCATTGGACGATTCTGTCGCGGTGGACGCCAAACGAATCCTGCTCCGGTACGGCGCACCCATCGCCCTCCTCGACCGCATCGAGGATCAGGAGCGCATCGAGCTGGCCCGTCTCGTGAGCCGCACCCCGGTGCCTGACCGGGGCGACCGGCTCCTGGACCTGCTCCTGGAGCGGGGGTACCTGGACGCCGAGGCGGTCACCGCGGCCCGAGGGAAGGCAAAGAAGCGCACGCGCAGGAAGTAGCGAGGGCGAACCGGGCCTCCACCGCTGGGGTCAGAGGGCCGCCATCGCCAGGATGGTGGAGAGGACCGCACCCGCAGAGGCCGCCGCCAGGGCCAAGGGGAGCTGGGTCAGGACGTGGTCCATCACGTCGCATCCACACGCCAGGGAAGACAGGATGGTGGTGTCGGAGATGGGGGAGCACTGGTCCCCGAAGACGGCGCCTCCCAGGACGGCCCCGAAGGCCACCGACAGGTAGAACGGATCGGGGTGGATGGCCCACGCCAGAGGCATGGCCAGGGGAAAGACCACGGCGTAGGTCCCCCAGGACGACCCGATGGAGAAGGCCACCACCATGCAGATGGCCATGAACAGGGCCGGCAGGAGTACCGGGTTCATGAGTTCCGCGGTGGTCTGGACGATGAAGTTGGCCGTCCCCAACTCCCGTGACACGGTCCCGAGGGTCACGGCGAGGGCCAGGATGATGGCCCCGATGGTCACTCCCTTGCACCCGTCCACGAAGCCGTCCACCACTTCCTTGAGCTCCATCCCCTTCACCAGGGCCAGGAGCATGGCGGAGAGCACCGCCAGCCCGAAGGCCTCGGCGATGGGCACGGAGATCCCCGCCAGGAAGAGTTCGATCTGTCCGGCCTGCAGGGCCGGGATGAGGGGGCCGATGACCCCGGTGAGGGCCACCCCCACCAGGACCAGGAGGGGGACGGCGAAGTCCTCCAGGCCGGTTCGGTAGTCCGAGGGGACCCGGAGCCGGGAGAGCTCTTCGGCCGCCAGGGGTTCCGCCTCCGGGCGGTCCAGCTCCCCCTTCTCCCGGGCCCGCTTCCGCGCCGCCCGCATCCGCTTCCCCTCCCAGGGAAGGACCTCCAGGGCGAAGAGGAGGGTGAAGGTGACGGCGAAGATCCCGTAGAAGTTCAGGGGGACCGACCGGAAGAAGAAGCTCACCACCTCCTGCTCCGTGGCGAAGAGCGGGGTGGTCCCCACCAGGAGGCCCGCCACGTAGAGGGGCCAGGCGTTCAGGGGGATCACGGTGGCGATGGGGGAGGCCGTGGAGTCCACGATGTAGGTGAGCTCCTCGTGGGAGACCCGCTGCCGATCCGTGACCGACTTCACCGTGGTCCCGGCCAGGACGGTGGAGATGGTCCCGCCCTGGTGGAAGGTCACCCCCATGAGCCATCCGAAGAACTTCGCCGACCGGGGCCCCCGGACGATCTTCACCGCCGCCCACTCGGCGAAGTGGCGGGCGCCCCCCGTCCGGGTCCAGATCCCGATGAGCCCTCCCAGGGCCCAGAGGTAGACCAGGAGGATGACGGCGAAGGACTCCGTGGCCAGGGAGGGGATGAGGAACCCCTGGATGATGTTCACGTCCGAGACCACGAAGCCCGCCACCAGGATCCCCAGGAAGAGGGAGCTCACCACGTCCCGGGTGAAGAAGACCAGGACCAGGGTGGTGAAGGCGGGGAGGAGGGAGGTGAAACCGTAGTGTCCCCCCTCCGCCACGGGGAGGGCCGGCTCCGGGGTGAGGGTCCAGGCCAGGACGATGGCGATCCCGGTCAGGACGAAGGGAGCCCAGCGGCGCCACGGGGGGGTCGACTGGGTGTCAGTCTCCGGCTTCAACGATGATCCTCCGCTCGGGATCCAGGGGGAACTGGCACTGGAGGAGGGTCCCCCCCTCCGTCTGGGTCACCTGCATCTGCACCCACTCGTCGCCCATGCGGACCCGGGTCACCCGGGGGAAGGGGAGGTGGACCCGGAGGACGACGTTCAGGGGAACCCGGCCCGCCGTCTGGGCGACGCGGAAGGTAAGGGTCCCCCTTCCCCGACGACAGTCGCCGGCGGGAGGCTTCCCGGGGGCGCCCTTTCCGGGGGAACCCTCTCCCGTGGCGTCCTCCCCGTGGGCGTCCCTCCCGGGAAGGACCCGCGGGCCTCGCCGGACCCCCCCCACCTGGAGGCCCACACGGGCATCGCCCACCCGCAGGTTCTCCACCTCCAGCAGGCGGAGGGGGTGACCCGGTCCGTCGACGGATCCGGCGGGCGGAGCCGACCGGGGTTCCTCCAGGCTCCTCAGGTCGAGCGCCAGGGTGAGACGGCCCACCGGGGCATCCGGCTCCACCCCCAGGACCCCCTCCAACCAGCTCCGCACCAGACGGGCGGCGTGGAGGGTCCTTCGGGGGAGGATGGCCGGGGCGTCCAGGGGGGCGAAGGCTCCAGGTGGGGGGAGGGTCGCCCGGGGAGGGCGCGGAGGGGGGCGCTCCTCCCGGGTCGAAGTCCCCAGCACCGGGAGCCGGAGGGAAGGGGGAGCGGCGGCGCTCCCCGCACCCTGCGCACTGGACGGGGGAAGACGGAGTTCCTCGGCCCAGCGACGGAGCCGGGGGGGACGGACCGGGTCCGAGAGCCCTTCGAGCCCGTCGGCCAACTCCTCCAGGATCCGGGGGAGGGGAGGGAAGGCGGCCCCCGCCTGGGCGGGTCCCCCCTCCCATTCGTCCCGGGCCTCGTCCCGGGCGGCCTCCAGGAGGGCGTCCAACGCCCCTCCGGTGAGGGGGAGGGGGCGTGCGGTCCAGAGGCACCAGCGGGCCGCCAGGAGGACGAAGGGGAGGGGGGAGGCCCCGCCCTCCTTCCACCCCCCCTGGATGGCCCCGGCGGCGCCCCATCGTCTGGCGAGGAGGGCGGCCAGACCGTACC
>JBJHCB010000304.1:0-3487 GCA_050485805.1 Gemmatimonadota bacterium
GGGCTGGGGATCCTTCCCCGGGAAGCCTGGAAGGACCGGGTGGACCTGCAGGCCGGGATCCGGGGCCTCTCGTCGCCGACCCTGTTCGCCCGGGCCCGGGTCCGGCACCGGATGAATCCGGGAAGCCGAGGCGAGTGGACCCTGCGCACCGCCGTCTTCTGGGAGCACCGGGACGGTCCCGGCGTTACCGTGGGCTCGGATTTTCGCCAACTCCTCCGGCCGCGCCTCCTCCTGGACGCCGACGCGGTGGGCACCCTCTCCGAGGCCTCCCCCGGCGTGGAATGGCGGGCCCGCCTGGCCCTCCACCGGCAGCTCGACGGGCACCGCACGGTGAGCCTCCGGCCGGTGGTGGAAGGGGCGACCTCGGCACCGGTCCCCATCCGGGACTACGGCGCCTTCCTCCACCTCCGCTCGCCCATGGGGGTTCCCGCCCTCGTGGGGGAGGTGGCGGCGGGATACGGACGGTTTCGGGAGGAGCCCTGGGTTCCACGGAAGGGTTACATCGGCGTGGGCGTGGGGGTGGAGCTCCGGTTCGGAGGAGGATGGGCCCGACCCTCTCCGTGAGGGGGTCCCCTCCCCCCCCGGCGGCCATGGAGCCTTTACATGGCGTATCCGACCTGGGGAGCATGGCCGGTCCTCCGATCCAGACAGGCCGGGGGGATGTTCCCCCGGCGCCACGGCCCGGGATGGCGCAACGCCGGGCCCCGGGGAAGGAACGGCCGGAGGCGCGGCAAGGGTGGCACGATACGTGCCACCCTCCTGGCCGTGGATTTCCATCCCCAACCCTATGAAAGGAGCACCGACCCCATGCTGACCTGGGCTTTCATCTTCCTGGTGGTTGCCATCATCGCGGGTGCCTTCGGATTCGGAGCCGCCGCCTCGGCGGCCGCAGGCATCGCCAAGATCCTCTTCTTCCTGTTCCTGGTGGTCTTCGTGGTGATGCTCATCGCGGGCCTCATGGGTGGCGCGGCCGCCGGATAGGACGGCGCCTCCCCCGGTCGGACCGGGGGAGAGTGGTGGGATGCCGGAGGAACCCGTCCCCTTCCCAGGCGGACGAAGCCCGGCTCCTACCGCTCCTCCGTCCGGGCGTCCCGGATCTGGACCACCCGGTCGGGGTCGGCATCCTCGGCCAGCTCTCCCAACTCTCCGTACAGGCGATCGGCCATGTCCCAATCCGCCAGGAGGCCGGCCAATCGGGCCGCCCCCAGGAGGCTGTGCCAACGGCGTGGCCAGATGAGAAGAGAGGCCTCATAGGCCAGGAGCCCCCGTCCCCACTCCGCCTCCACCTCCGCACTCCGGACCAGGTCTCCCAGGAGCTCATGGGCCGGAGGGAGAGCCCCCAGGACCAGGGGCGGGCGGGCCAGCTCCTCCTCCAGCTCCGCGGCGGCCGCCATCCGCCGGATGGCCTCGTCGGGCTCTCCGTCGGCCAGCTGTATCCAGGCGCCGACGCTTTCCCGCTGGATCCGGATCCGGTCCGCCCAGTAGGGGTTCTCGGCGTCCCGCTCCCGGCGCTCCAACTCCTCCAGGCGCTCCAGCGCGGACCGGGCCTCCTCCATCTCCCCCACCCTCGCCGCGCCGAGCCCCCGGACCATGTGGGTGATGGCTTCGGCGGCAGGGAAGTCGTCCCAGGGGAAGTCCGAGGGCCACCGGGGCTCCAGCTCCGCCGCACCCTCCCAGTCCCGGCGTTCCAGGTGCCAGCGGGCGGGAATGGCAGCCAGGGCGTGGGCGCTCAGGAAGGTGGGCTGGAATCCCTCCAGCGCCTGGAGCCCGTCCAACACCTCCCGGGCGGCCTCGTCCTGTCCCGTCTGCAGGTAGGCGTAGATGAGGTGGTCCAGGGCGTGGGGGTGGTGGTGGGAGACCAGGGGGGCGCCGGGCTCCGCAAGCGCCGCATCGGCCGCCCTCCGGTTCCAGTCGATGACCCCATCCCAGTCCCCGAGACGCAGGGAGGGCCGGCTCGCCGTGTGGAGGGCGTGGGGCGCCTCGGGCATGATCCCGGCGTAGGCGTCCACCCATTCCTGCCCCTCTTCCGCCCGTTCATCGGAGTCATGGGCATGGATGGAATAGTGGATGGCCCCGGGGTGGGAGGGCGACTCGTCGTGGACCGGCCGCAGGACCGCGGCCGCCCGCTGCTGCCGGAACTCATCCCCGGGGTTCACCGCCAGGTGGGAGAGGGCGTAGAAGGAGGCCACCTCGGGGTCCCGGGGAAACGCCTCGTTCAGCTCGGCCATGGCCATCTCCCAGCGTTCGAGGCGCACCTGGAAGGGGACCCCGGTCCCGTCATAGAACATGGCGAGCGCCTCGAGGAGTCCGTGCTCCCGGTCCGAGCGCTCCAGTTGGAGCCCCCGCTCCACGGCCTCCCGGCCGGTGAGGAGTCGGGTGGGGGAGGGGTCGCCCGGCCAGAGGGGGTGGAACTGGGCCATGGCGAGCCCCCAGTGGGCCATGGCGCACTCCTCCTCCGCCTCCACCGCCAGCTCGAAGGTGTCCTCGGCCTGGGGGTACATCATGTGGTGGAGGAGGACGAGCCCCCGGTCCAGGAGTTCCTGGGCATCCTCGGAGCACGACGTGGGGAAGTCCACCTGTCCGAGGGCCGTGGGAGGCACTTCGGGCTCTGGCTCCACGGGATCGCACGCGGTCACCACCAGGGCCACGAGCAGGAGGGTGGCCGTTCGGCGGAAGGACACCGCGGGAAGGGTGGGAACCGACATGGTGGACTCCTTGTTCCTGTGAGCGAGGATCCTGTTCGGGCTCTCCGGACCAGGGTGGACTCCTCCTGTAGGTGCAGACTGCGTACCATCCTCCCCCATCCCGGGGATTCGCCTGCAGTGGGGCCGATACCGGGCCCGGCGGGCCGGAAGGCGTTCCGGGATTGCAGGTCTGCATTCCGTTCCCGGGGCGATTGAACCCACCCGGGAGGGCCTCGGGAACCGCATCCGTCCTCTCCGGTAGGGAGCCTCATCCCCTTTCCCCACCCCCTTCCCCCTCGGATCCCGGACGCCTCGACCATGGCCGGACCCCTGCGGTCCGAAGCGGCGCCTGCCCCGGCTCCTGCGGCCCCGCCCCTCGCGTGGGTCCTCGTCCTGGCCGCCGGTGTGGGGGGCCTCACCGCTGGGGCGGTGGGCCTCTTCCTCCTCCTCGTGGACGGAGCAGAGTGGATCGCCTTCGGATGGGCGGGTGGCGGCCCTGTGGCCGCCCCCGCCCTGGTGGTTCTCCTCGTTCCCGTAGTCGGTGGACTCCTGGTGGGCGTGGCCCTCTGGCTGGGCCGCATCCGGGAGGACCCGGAGCATGGAGTGACCGAGGTCATCCAGGCCGCCACCCTGGACGTGGAGGAGTTCCCCTACCGGAAGGTCCCCCTGAAGGTCTCGCTGGCCGCGGCATCGCTTGGGAGCGGGGCCTCCCTGGGCCCGGAAGACCCGGCCGTGGAGATCGGGGGGGGCGTGGGGGAACTGGTGGGGCGGAGGGCGGGACTGGGCCACGGCGAGGTCCTGTC
>JBJHCB010000305.1:0-3484 GCA_050485805.1 Gemmatimonadota bacterium
CCCTCCGGGCTCCCATGCCGGGGCTCGTGGTGCGGGTGGAGGTGGCGGTGGGGGACGAGGTGGCCGCGGGGCAGGGGGTGGCCATCGTGGAGGCCATGAAGATGGAGAACGAGCTCAAGGCCCCCGCGGCCGCGCGGGTCAAGGCCATCCACTGCCGGGAGGGGACGGCCGTGGAGAAGGACGCGGTGCTGGTGGAATTCGAGGCCCTGGACGGGGAAGAGGAGAACGGATGAGCGGGAGGCACGAAGGCAAGGGGGAGGAGCACCGCACCGACTCCGGTCTCGAGGTCCGGCGGCGGTACGGTCCCGGCGACCTGTCCCTGGATCCGGAGCGGGACCTGGGGGAGCCCGGGGACTTCCCCTTCACCCGGGGGGTGTATCCGGACATGTACCGGGGTCGGGCGTGGACCATGCGCCAGTACGCCGGCTTCGGCACCGCCGAGGAGACGAACCGCCGCTACCACTACCTCCTGGAGCGGGGGCAGACCGGCCTCTCGGTGGCCTTCGATCTTCCCACGCAGATGGGATACGACTCGGATCACGCCATGGCCTCGGGGGAGGTGGGGCGGGCCGGGGTGGCCATCGACTCCCTGGAGGACATGCGCACCCTCTTCGGCGGGATCGACCTGGGGAAGGTCTCCACCTCCATGACCATCAACTCCACGGCGGCCATCCTCCTGGCCCTCTACATCGCCGTGGCCGAAGAGAACGGCGTCCCCCGGGAGGCGCTGGCGGGCACGATCCAGAACGACATCCTGAAGGAGTACATCGCCCGGGGAACGTACATCTATCCCGTGGATCCCTCCCTGCGGCTCATCTCCGACGTCCTGGCCTTCTGCGCCGGCGAGGTCCCGCGGTGGAATACCATCTCCATCTCCGGCTACCACATCCGGGAGGCCGGGGCCACGGCGCCCCAGGAGGTGGCCTTCACCTTCGCCAACGGGCTGGAGTACGTGAAGCGGGCGGTGGAGGGGGGGATCGAGGTGGAGGACTTCGCCCCCCGCCTCTCCTTCTTCTTCGCCGCCCACAACGACTTCTTCGAGGAGGTGGCGAAGTTCCGGGCGGCCCGGCGCCTCTGGGCCCGCCTCATGCGGGAGCGATACGACGCCTCGGACCGCTCCTGCCGTCTGCGCTTCCACACCCAGACCGGGGGCTCCACCCTCACCGCCCAGCAGCCCCTGAACAACGTGGTCCGGGTCACCACCCAGGCCCTCTCCGCCGTCCTGGGCGGGACCCAGTCCCTCCACACCAACGGGTACGACGAGGCCCTGAGCCTTCCCACAGAGGAGGCCGCCCGCATCGCCCTCCGGACCCAGCAGGTCCTGGCCTTCGAGTCGGGGGCGGCCCGGACCGTGGATCCCCTGGCGGGAAGCTACTACGTGGAGGACCTGACCAACCGCATCGAGGGCGAGGCCCGGCGCTACCTGGCGGAGATCGACGAGCGGGGGGGGGCCGCGGGAGCCGTGACCTACATGCAGGAGGAGATCCACCGGGCGGCGTACCGCTTCCAGCAGGAGGTGGAGCGCGGGGAGCGGGTGGTGGTGGGAGTGAACCGCTTCCAGGAGGCCGAGCCCCCCTTCCAGGCCGACGAGACGGACTATTCCGGACTGGAGCGCGTGCAGGTAGAGAAGGTGGCCGCCCTCCGGGCACGGCGGGACGGGGAACGGACGCGGGAGGCCCTGGCCGCCCTGGACGAAGCGGCCCGGGGGACGGAGAACCTCATGCCCCGAATCCTGGAGGCGGTGAAGGCCCTGGCCACCCTGGGGGAGATCTCGGATACCCTGCGGAACGCCTGGGGTACGTACAGTCCGGCAGGCTGATTACCTTTACGGGCTGGAGCGGTTGCGCGCTCCGGACCCCCGGGTTCCATCGTACCAGAACGGAGGATCGGGTCCATGCCCACCTACGAGTACCGCTGCGCCCAAGGGCACGAGTTCGAACGCTTCCAGCGCATGTCCGACGAGCCGCTGTCCACCTGTCCCACCTGCGGGGCGGAGGCTGAGCGGCTTCTGTCCGCCGGGGCGGGCTTCCTCTTCAAGGGGTCGGGGTTCTACATCACCGACTACCGGTCGGACAGCTGGCGGGAAGCCGCGAAGCGGGATGGGTCGGAGGTCGCCACCGGGGCGTCCCCGGCGGGGTCCCCCGAGAAGTCCGGAACCGGCACGGCCCAAGGAGGGTCCGGAGGGGGGGACGGAGGGGGGTCGGGTGGATCGTCCAGCGAGGGGAGCCCGGGGAAGGAGACCGCGGGGAAGCGGACTCCGGGGAAGGAGTCGGGGGCGGCCGCCTCCCCCAGAGGGTCCAAGGGGTCCTCCTCTCCCTCCCCCCCCTCCACCGACTGAGGCCCGGCCCATGTCCCAGGACCGGATCCGGGAGCTCCTGGAGGGGATCCTCCAGGGGATGGGGGTGCCCGAGCCCCGGGTGCAACTGGAGCGTCCCCGGGATCCGACCCATGGGGACTGGGCGTCCAACGTGGCCATGACCCTGGCCGCCTCCCTCCGGCGTCCCCCCCGGGCCATCGCCCAGGAGATCGCAGATCAGGTGCCGGTGGGGAGTGGGGGGATCGCAGCCGTGGAGGTAGCGGGCCCCGGATTCCTGAACTTCCGCCTCTCCACCGACGCCATGACGGGGGCCGTGGCCCGCATCCTCCAGTCGGACCAGGACTTCGGTCGGTCCGACGGCGGGGCGGGAGAGGCGGTCATGGTGGAGTTCGTCTCCGCGAACCCCACCGGGCTCCTCCACCTGGGGCACGGTCGCCAGGCCGCCCTGGGGGATGCCCTCTCCTCCCTCCTGGAGTGGACGGGGTGGAGGGTGCACCGGGAGTTCTACTACAACGACGCCGGTCGCCAGATCGAGCGCCTCGCGGAAAGCGTGCGGGCCCGGTACCTCCAGGCCCTGGGCCACGACGCCGCACTCCCCGAGGACGGGTACCACGGAGAGATCGTCACGGAGTTGGGCCGGGACATGGCACGGGAGGAGGGGGACGCCTGGGTGGAGGATCCCAGGGGCGAGGGCCTCGACCGGATGCGCCGCTTCGCCGTGGACCGCCTCCGGGGGGAACAGGACCGGGACCTCACCGCCTTCAGGGTCCACTTCGACGAGTACTACCTGGAGTCCTCCCTCTACGAGACCGGCCGGGTGGAGGAGACCATCCGGAAGCTCGGGGAGACGGGGCTCGTCTACGACAAGGACGGAGCCATCTGGCTCCGCACCACGGAGTTCGGGGATCAGAAGGACCGGGTCATGGTGAAGTCCGACGGATCGCCCACCTACTTCCTGCCGGACGTGGCCTACCACGTGACGAAGTGGGAAAGGGGGTTCCATCGGGCCATCAACGTCCAGGGAGCCGATCACCACGGGACCACCGCCCGGGTCCGGGCCGGGCTGCAGGCCCTGGGGGTCCCGGCAGGCTACCCCGAGTGGGTGCTGCACCAGATGGTGACGGTGGAGCGGGGGGGCAAGGAGGTGAAGTTCTCGAAGCGGGCCGG
>JBJHCB010000306.1:0-3469 GCA_050485805.1 Gemmatimonadota bacterium
GGCGCCGCCGGGGGGGGGGGGGGGGGGGGGGCGGGGGGGGGGGGGGGCCCCCCCCGCGGGGGGGGGGCCGGGGGGGGGGGGGGGGGGGGGCCCCCCCGCGCGCGGGGGGGGGGGGGACCCGGCGGGCGCCCCCCCATTCCCCCCCAGGTACAGGCCCGGGCCGACGCCCTCCAGGCCCACTTCGGGGTGTCGGAGGTGGATGCGGAGATCCTGGCCCGGGAGCCGGAGCTGGAGCGCTTCTACCGCGCGGCGGTGGATGCCTTCCCGGCGGAGACCGCCGGGGAGGGCTCAGGGTCCGTTGGGGGGGCGCACACCGGGGGAGCCGTGCCCGTGGCAAACTGGATCATCCACGACCTACCGCCGGTCCTGGGGGAACGCTCCCTCGAGGCCCTTCCCTTCGGGCCGGGGGAGCTGGCCCGGCTGGTGGCCCTCGTGGAGTCCGGCGTCCTCTCGAACACGGGAGGCAAGGAGGTGCTGGAGGTGCTGGGGCGCGAAGGGGGAGACCCCCTGGCCATCGTGGAGCGCCTGGACCTCCGGCAGCTCCGGGACGAAGACGCCCTGGCTGCCGCCGTCGGGGAGGTCCTGGCGGCCAACCCCGAGAAGCTCGCGGCCTACCGGGAGGGGAAGACGGGCCTCCTGGGGTTCTTCATGGGCCAGGTCATGCGGGCCACCGAGGGGAGGGCGGACCCGGAGCTGACGAAGCGCCTCCTCCGGGTCCGCCTTGAGACCGAAGACGGGTGAGCTGAGCTCCGTCCCGGACCGCCGGTTCACCAGGCCCGGAGGGGAGTCCGGCAGGCGGGCCACGCCATGGTCTGTCCGGTCTGCGGGTCCACGGGGAGGACCCGCCGGTCCCGGGGCACCCGCTCCGGGTCCTCCGACGCCAGGTACACCAGCATGGCGGTGAGGAGGGCGTTCCAGCGGACCTCCTCGAAGACGATCTTGTCGAAGGTGTCCCGGTTCGTGTGCCAGGTATACTCCCGGTAGTCGAACTCGTGGGACCCCAGCCGGAAGGCGGGCGCCCCGTGGCAGACGAAGGAGGCGTGGTCGCTCCGCCCCGCGTCCGGAAGGGAGGGGAGCTCGAGGTCGATGTGCCGGGAGAGCTCCTCCGGCACCTGGGCCAGCCATCGGGCGAAGAAGGGCCCCGCCCCGGTGAAGCCCTGCATCCCGATCTCCGTGATCCGTCCCGTCCCGTTGTCCTGGTTCAGGAGGATCTGCATCCCCTCCACGATCTCCGGGTTGTCCTCGGCGAAGGCCGCGGAGCCGTTGAGCCCCTGCTCCTCACCCCCCCAGTGGCCCGCCACGATGGTCCGCCGGGGATTGGGCAGGACGGAGCGGAGGATGCGCATGGCCTCCATCATGACGATGGTCCCGGTGCCGTTGTCCGTGGCGCCGGTGGCGCCGTGCCAGGTGTCCAGGTGGGCCGACAGGACCACGTACTCGTCCGGGAGCTCCGAGCCCTGGATCCTCCCCACCGTGTTGTAGGTGGGCGTCTCCCCCGTGAAGGAGGCCTCCACGTCCACCCGGGCGCGGGGAGCCTGCCCCTCCTCCGCCAGGCGGGCCAGGAGGCTGTAGTCCTCGCACTCCACCTCCAGGGAGGGGATGGAGCCGGTGGATCCGGAGAAGACCCGGCTGGTCCCCCAGGACTCCGCCCAGTTGTTGGTGAGCACGGCCACGGCCCCGGCCTCCTGCAGGAGGGGGGCGATCTGCTGGGGCGGGACCCCTGCGGCCTGCATCCGTCCCGCCCAGTTCGCCCTCCGGGCCTCCCGGTCCCGCTCCATGGCCTCCCGGGACTCGGGTGCGGCCAGGCGCTCCCAGTAGGGGTCGGGCCGGCAGGTGGGCTGGGGGAAGGAGAGGAGCACCAGGGCGCCGGGCACTTCGGTGCGGAGCCATTCCTGGAAGCTCTCGGGGGAGGAGGTGTCGGGAAGGGTGATGACCGGCCCTTCCACCGGTCCCTGGGTACCCCCCGTCCAGGCCAGGGGGCGGGCCACCAGGGAGGTCCGGCGGGGCTCCAGGAGGTCCAGGTGGGTCACCCCGTGGTCCCAGGCGAGCCAGGTACCGTAGGCCTCGTTCTCCGCCTCGATCCCCCACCCCTGATAGGTCTCCACGATCCAGTCGTGGGCCCGGTCCAGCTGCGGGGACCCGGTGAGGCGAGGCCCGATCACGTCCATGAGGGTCTGCCCGAGGCGGTAGAGCTCCGAGTTCTCGGTGCCCTCCGTCCAGATCCGCTCCAGCACCGGGTCATCGCCGGGGAAGGTCTGGGCCTCCAGGGGAGGCGGAGGGGGAAGGGCGACCCCCAGGACCAGGAGGACACCGGAAAGGATACGGGCGAAGGGAGTGGCGGAACCGACCATCGGGGCACCTTTCGGGGAAGGGAACGGGCTCGGGGTCTGGGGGCTGGGTCCCCTGTGGGTCCGGCGAGCGCATGTGCGGATCGAGCGCGCCGACCGGTCCGGGGATGGGCTCCGGAAACCGGGTCGCGCCCAGGGGAGGGCCGCTCCCCCATACGACGACCCTCCGGATGGGTTCCCCTCCCCGCGGTCAGCAGCGGAGCAGGAAGCCGTCCACCCGGGCCTCGGCCTGCCGGGCGTCCTCCGGTGTATCGAAGGGCCCCACCCGGACCCGGAGCACGCCATCGGGGCCCTCCTGGGTGCGGGCGCTGAAGCCCGCTTCCCCGAGCTGCCTCCGAAGCTCCTCCGCGTTCCCCTGTTCCCGGAAGGCTCCGGCCTGTACCTCCCAGCAGGAGGGACCGGCGACGGGGGTGTCCAGGACCTCCACCCGGACCCGGGCGATCCCCGGGCCCAGGAGACCCAGCTCCCGGGCGCCGGACCGGGACACGTCGATGATCCGGCCCCGGACGAAGGGCCCCCGGTCGTTGATCCGGAGGTCCGTGCGTTCCCCGGATTCCAGGTTGTGCACCCGCACCAGGGTGCCGAAGGGGAGGGTCCGATGGGCGGCGGTGGGCGCTTCCATGTCGTACACCTCCCCCGACGCGGTCTGCCGGCCGTGGAAGCCGGGACCGTACCACGAGGCGACGCCCTCCTCCACGAGCCCCGGCACGGGAGACGGTGCGCCGCCCCCGCCCCCGGGGACCCCGGGGGGGGGCGAGGGTGGGGTGGGGCGAGCCACCAGGGAGCACCCCCCCAGCGTCCCCAGGATCAGGGCGACGACCCCGGTCTGGAGGAGCGTCCCCAGGGTCCCCCCGGTGGCAGCTTCCAGGGGAAGGAGGATCCCCCTCACGGGATGACCCCGTGGCGACGGAGGATCTCCCGGGTGGGCTCGATGGGGAGGGCCTCCGCCTCCCGGCCCATCCCCGAGACGGTGGTGGCCCGGAGGAGGGAGTTGATGACCGCCTCCTCGGTGGCCTCCACCACGCCCTGGAAGAGGGCCGAGGTGCGGGCGTTGGGAAGGTCGGCCACGCGGGGGACCTCGCCGTTCCCCCGCCGTCGCACCACCTCGGCGGTGGTAAAGG
>JBJHCB010000307.1:0-3463 GCA_050485805.1 Gemmatimonadota bacterium
TGAGGGCGTACCCCTGCACCATGGTGCCCATGGCGCCGTCCAGGACCAGGATGCGCTCCCGGGCGGCGGCCTCCAGGAGGGGGGTGCGGAGGCGGGCCCGCTCCCGGACCGACGCCAGGGCCTGCGGGTCGAAGGGGCCGGAGCCCCCGGGGGGATCCGACGGCCCCGGCTCGGCGGACGGAGCCCCCGCCCGCACGGGACCCCCCGCGTCAGCGGCGTACACCGGGCCCGTCGCGAGGGAGGAAGGAGATGGGGACTGGGACATCGGAGGCAATGCCTCTTCCGGTCTGGCACGTCCCCGACGTGGGAGGGCCCCGGCGCACCGGGGAGGGCGGCGTCGGACGGGAGCATGAGAGATCCCGCCACGAGGAGCACGCTGGGGAGTGGCTTTTTAGCGGTTCGGTTACCCGGGTCGCAATACGCCGCAAATCACCCCGAGCTCGTGAGCTCGTCACCTACGAAGCGAAGAAACCCGCCTCCGGTGGATCTGTTCCGCGGGAAGATGGCCGACGGCGGCCCTTTCGCCCCCGGGGCTCCCACCCCACGCCGGTTGGCCACCCGTCCGCACACCGGGTGGTCGGCACCGTGGGGACCGGGGTCAAGGAGCCTGCGACGCCGGTCCGGCGCCCGTTGCGGCAGGTGGCGTCCGTCGAGGAACCCTCCCGTGGTTCCGCCCCGGCGCGCCCGGCCGGGGGGAGGCCGAGGGGTGGGCGCCCGGGACAAGGGGACCGGGCCGGGGAGGGGTGGACGCGGTGCCGGGGAGCGCCACGTTGACGGCAGGAGCGGCGGAGGTGGCCCCGCGAGAGGCGTCCGCCGCGTGGACGGCTTCGCCGGACACGGCCGGGCCGGGTGCAGCGGGGGCGGTATGACCCGCCTGCGCACGAAAGGCCGCCATCTCCTCGGCCGCGAGGGCCCTCAGCCCTTCCACCGCCCCCACCCAGGGCACCCCGTGGCGGGAGAGGCTCCGCTGGAAGGAGAGAGAGGTGGCCACCACGAGGCGCGCGCACCGGGCCTGTTCCGCCACCGTCGGGTCCTCGGGGTCGAGGAAGAGCAGTCCGGGGAAAAGCCCATCCCGCCCTCCGATGCCGTAGTGCTCCACCACCGGATCCAGGCGGCGATTCACCGCTCCGAGTAGATTTCTCGGAACCACCAGGCCCAGGGCCTCCCCTGCCCCGACCCGGTAGGCCGACTCGAGAAACGCGCGGAGCGGGGCCTCCCCGAGCGCCCCGGTGAGTTCCACCAGGATCCGGGGACCCTGGGGTCCGGGGCCTTGGGAGGGAGTGTGGATCTGGGCCATCGACCCTGGGGGGAGGAAGCGCTTCCCCGGTGGACGGTCCTCCGGGGGGACGCCCTCCGGTCATGCAAGAACGAAACCACTTCTCCCGACTCAGGGTCCCCGGCGCCGCACATCCCGGTATCGGGCTCCGGTACGTCAGACGTACAGCGCTCGAGCGAACGCGCCCCTGAAGCGGATGGTGGTGGGGTGCTCATGCCCCAGGTGGTGGAACAAGGCCACGCTGGCCTGGCGGATGCGTGGGTCCGCCCCGGAACCCCTCTCCCGGATCATGGCCAGGAAGGCCTCCAGTGCCCCCTCCACCTCCCCCTTCCGGAGGAGGGCCACCGCGCCGGCCAGTTCGTCCGCCCTGCCGCCCTCCCCCCCGGCCTCCACCTCCATCACCAACCGACTCAGGCTCCGGATGCTCTCCACGGCATCCACCGTCACCCCGTTCGGGGGGTCCAGGCGCTCCACCAGCTCCAGGGCCCGGGCCGGATCGACGAAGACCAGGAGCCGGGCCAGCCGATACCGTAGCGCCGGGTCGCCCGGGGATCCGACCAGGAGGGCCTCCATCCCGGCCCGGGCCTCCTCCCGTCTCCCCGCTTCCGTCATCGCGTCGAGACGAGCGAGCTCCCGGCCCAGTGCCCGGTCTTCCGGGGTGGGGAGCGCCTGCTCCAGCCAGCGGCGGATGGCGGACTCCGGAAGGGCTCCCATGAACCCGTCCACCGCTTCCCCGTCCACGAAGAGGCGGACGTCCGGAATCCCGCGGATTCCATGGGCCGCGGCCAGCTCCGGGTGGGCTTCCGTGTCCACCTTGGCCAGCCGCCAACGCCCCTCCGCTTCGCCCGCCAACCGCTCCAGGACCGGCCCCAGGATCCGGCACGGCCCGCACCACGCCGCCCAGAAGTCCACCACCACGGGCACCTCGTGGCTGGCCCGGATCACCTCTCCCTCGAAGTCCTGCACGTCGTACCCCATGCTCTCTCCGGCTGGAATCGGCCCTGTCGCCCGCCCGGACTCCGGCGGATCCGGGCGGCCCCGGGTGGATCCTTCGCGGGGCACCGCACGCTTGACGCCCCCTCGGTCCCCGGTTACCGTCGGACTCATGGAATCTGCCTCCCTCTGCGCTCCCGCGGTACCGAGCCTCGCCCCCTGCATGTGTTGTTGCATGTGCCCGACTCTCCCGGGAGGAGAGGCGGCGGGGCGCCCCCGTGCGCAGCAGGGAGGTTCGACCTAGCGGTCCCAGGGTCCCTCCCCGCGTCCCCGGCCTCCTCTCCCCCCGGAGAGGGGGCTTTTTTCGTGCCCCCGATCGGCCCGCGCCTCCCCTCATCCAGGACAAAGCCATGCCCTCCCGAGCCCCCACCCCTCCCCTCCCCCTGGGGATCCTGCACGAACACCCCGACTGGTTCCGCCCCCTGTTCGCGGAGCTGGACCGTCGCGGGGTGGGCTGGACTCCTCTCCCCGCCGGCGAACAGCTCTTCGACCCCTCCGAGGAGGCGGCGCCGTTCACCCTCCTCTTCAACCGCATGAGCCCCTCCGCCTACCTCCGGGGAGGGACGTCGGCCATCCACTACACCACCCAGTACCTCCGACACCTGGAGCGCCTGGGCGTCCGGGTGATCAACGGCTCCAAGGCGTGGGGGGTGGAGATCTCGAAGGCCGCCCAGCTCACCCTCCTGCAGGAGCTGGGGCTCCCCTATCCCCGGGCCCGGGTCATCCACGATCCGGCCCACGCGCCCCGAGCCGCCGAGGGATTCCGGTTCCCGGTGGTGGTGAAGCCCAACGTGGGAGGAAGCGGCGCGGGGGTGACCCGCTTCGAGACCCCGGAGGGACTCCGGGCCGCTGCCGAGGCGGGCACCCTGGACCTGGGGATCGACGGCACCGCCCTGGTCCAGGAGTTCATCCCCGCCCGGGACGGCCGGATCATCCGGGTGGAAGTGCTGGACGGGACGTACCTCTACGCCATCCGCATCTACACCCCCGGGGACCAGTTCAACCTCTGCCCCGCGGACGTCTGCCAGGGGACGGACGGTGCACGCCTGGAGCGATCCGCCTGCGCGGTGGACGCCCCGGAGAACGACCTCCGGGTGGAGGGCTATGACCCTCCGGACGAGGTGAAGGCGGCGGTGGAGGCCATCACCCGGGCGGCGGGGATCGAGATCGGGGGGGTGGAATACCTCATCGATG
>JBJHCB010000308.1:0-3463 GCA_050485805.1 Gemmatimonadota bacterium
GGGGGAAGGGACGGGGGAGGTGGCCCTGGCCCATCCGGTGTACGGACCCGACGGGGGCTTCCTCGGGGCGGTGGCCCTGGCCCTCCCCCTGGCGGAGATCCAGGATCGGGTCCGGGTGCCCGGCATCCCCGAGGCGTCCCTCCTGGTGGTGGTGGACTCGTCGGGGTACATCCTGGCCCACTCCCTGGATCCGGAAGGGGCCGTGGGCGTCAACTACCGATCCGCCGGGCTCCGGGACCCGCCACCGGAGCCCCGTGGGGTGATGGAGGCCCCGGGGCTCGACGAGGTGGGTCGGCTCTGGGGCTACGCGCGGGCGGGACTGTCCCCATGGACGGTGGCCGCCGGGGTTCCCAGGGCCCAGCTGTTGGCCCCCGTGCGGCGTCGGACTCTCCAGCGGGGGGGACAGGGTCTCGGGGTCCTGCTCCTCCTGGGGATGGGGCTGTGGGGGGTGGACCGGGCCGTCCGACGCGGCTTCCAGGGTCTGCAGCGGGGGGCCCGGGAGGCGGGACGCCTCAGGGGCGTACGGGTGAAGGAGGAGGGGCCGACGGAGTTCCAGGAGGTGGCCCGGTCCCTGAACCGCACCCTCGAGGCCCGGGACCGTGCCGAGGAGGAGTTGGCGGCGGCGCTGGAACGGCACGAGTTGGTGCTCCGAGCCACCCGGGACATGATCTGGGACTGGGACCCCACCACGGGGGAGGTCCATCGGAACGAGGCGCTCAGGAGCTTCACCGGGGAAGGCGAGACCACTCCGGAGGTCGCCTCCACCGAGGAGCTCTGGTTCCACCGGATCCCGGAGCCGGACCGGTCCCGGGTCCGGGCCAGCTTCGAGCGGGCCCTGTCCGGAGGCGACTCCATCTGGGTGCAGGAGTACCCCATGGCCCGCAGGGACGGCTCCCGCCGTCGCATCCTCGACCGGGGGTACGTGGTCCGGGGCGACGACGGAAGGCCGACGCGGGTGGTGGGAATCATGTCCGACGTCACGGAGGAGCGGGAACGGGCCGCCGAGATCCGCCGGGCGCGGGACCGGTACGAGTCCATCCTCCGTCATGCCCCCTTCGGCGTCTTCCTCTCGGACCCCGAGGGCGAGATCCTGGAGTGGAACCCCGCTCTGGTGGGGATTCTGGGAACGTCGGCCCCCCCCGAGGAGCGTCTCCGGCGCGCGGAGGTCTTCTTCCAGGACCCCAGGGCGTTCCGGGAACTGGTGGAGGATCTCCGGAGGGAGGGGACCGTCATCGGACGCGAGGCGATCTGGAGGCGGGGCGACGGCGAGGAGATCTACGTCCGCCTCAACGCCAGCGTCATCCCCGGCGGAGACCGGTCTATCCTGGAGGTGATGGTGGAGGACGTCACCGAGCGCCGGCGCCTGGGTGAGCAGATGCGCCAGGTCCAGCGGATGGAGGCCGTGGGGAGGCTGGCGGGGGGGGTGGCCCACGACTTCAACAACCTCCTGACGGTCATCTCCGGCGAGGCCCGCCTCCTCCTCTCCGACGAGATTCCGGATCGGCTCCGGGACAGCGTGGAGGCCATCCGGGAGGCGGGGGACCGGGGCTCGGCCCTCACCCGTCAGCTTCTGGCCTTCTCCCGAAGGCGGGTGAGCCGTCCGTCGCCCCTGGATCTGAACGAGGTGGTGGATCGGATGCAGCGGATGCTCCTCCGGCTCCTGGGGGAGAGCGTGGAACTGCGGACGGAGCTGGCTCCCGAGCTCCCATCCGTGGTGATGGACGGAGCGGAGATGGAGCAGGTGATCATGAACCTCGTCCTGAACGCCCGGGACGCCATGCCCGACGGGGGAGCCCTCTCCCTGGCCACCTCCGTCCGGACCCTGAGCGCCGAAGGCGCGCTGCAGCTGCACCCCCAGCTCTCCGCCGGGACCTGGGTCATCCTGTCGGTGACCGACGGGGGGAGCGGGATCGACCCGGAGATCGTTTCCCGGATCTTCGACCCCTTCTTCACCACCAAGCCGGTGGGCAAGGGGACCGGACTGGGCCTGGCCACCGTCTACGGGGTGGTGACCCGGGCCGGCGGCCAGGTGGTGGTGTCCAGCCGGGTGGGGGCGGGCTCCACCTTCCGTGTCGTCCTTCCGGCGGCGGTGGAGGGGGGGGAGGTCCCGGTCGCCTCCGAGGAGCCCACCGCCTCCACGGTACCCGCCGAGGGGCAGGTGGTGTTGGTGGAGGACGAGGACAGCGTCCGGCGAATGACGGCGCGGATCCTGGAGCGGGCTGGCTACGCCATCCGGCCCTTCGCCACGCCCGCCTCCGCCCTGGCGGCCATCCGCGACCCGGCCATTCGCATCGATCTGCTGCTCACCGACGTGAAGATGCCAGGCATGAGCGGGGAGGAGCTGGCCCTGGAGGCCCGTCACCTTCGCCCGAACCTGCCGGTGGTCTACATGTCCGGATACCCGGAGGAGTCCGACCTCCAGCACCGGCTCCGGGAACCCCTCTCCGCCTTCATACCGAAACCCTTCACCCCGGACGACCTCCTGGAGCAGATCCACCTCCTCCTCGAGGCCTCCCGGGCGCCCTGACCCCCATCGGAGCCCTTCCATGCCCCACCCCCGCACCCTGGCTTTCCCTCGGGTCCCCCTCCTCGCCGCTGTATTGGTCTCCTTCCTGGCCATCCCCGACGAGGCCCGGGGACAGGTGGACCCCGCCCGAGGTGGCTCCCTCACGGCCGCCGATTACCAGCGGGCCGAGGCCTTCCTCTCGGCGAACCTGGAACGCCGGCTCTTCCGGGCCCAGGTCTCTCCGAGCTTCCATGACGGGGACCGCTTCTGGTACCGGGTCCGGGTTCCCGGGGGATTCGAGTTCGTGGCCGTGGATCCGGACCGGGGAACCCGGGAGCCGGCCTTCCAGCATTCCCGCCTCTCGGCGGCCCTCTCCAGGGCCAGTGGCGGGTCCTTCGAGGCCCTCCAGCTTCCCTTCTCCTCCCTGGAGCGGTTCGTTCCCGGGGAGGAGGTGGAGGTGGAGGCCCGGGGACGACGGTGGCGGTGCGACCTCCGGGAGTACGAGTGTGCCGACCTGGGGGCCCTCACCCCGCCTCCCCAGGGGGTGGCGTCACCCGACGGCCGGTGGGTGGCCTTCCGCCGGGATCACGATCTGTGGGCCTTCGACCGGGAGGGGGGAGAGGAGATCCGTCTCACCACCGACGGCGAGGACCGCTACGGATACGCCGCCGACTCCCAGGGGTGGCGCCGCACCGATGCCCCCATCCTCCTCTGGTCCCCGGACTCCCGGCGGATCGCCACCTACCGGCTGGACGAGCGCGGAGTGGAGGAGATGCACCTCCTCCGCACCGCCGAACCCCGCCCGGAGCGGGTGTCCTGGCCCTATGCCCTCCCCGGCGATTCGGTGGTGCCCATGCTGGAGCGGGTGGTGATCCACCTGGAGGACCGGCGGGTCGTCCCCCTCCAGACCCCGCCCGACCACCAGCGCACCTCGTCCTGCTGCGGGCTCTCCCGGGC
>JBJHCB010000309.1:0-3457 GCA_050485805.1 Gemmatimonadota bacterium
GGGAGGGGCTGCACCAGATCGTAGAGCCTTCCCTTGGACACGCCCAGGGCCTCCGCCACGGCGTTCACGCTCCGATCCGAGTCCCAGTAGAGGCGGTTGGCCTTCCGGGCCTCGGGGTCGTCCAGGGGGTGGGACTCCGACATGGTGGGCTCCAGGCGCGGGGAATCGGGAATGGGCGGGTGGGCTGCGAGGGATCTCTTGACCCCTTGGGGGGGTGGTTGGAACATAGCGGGTCCTCCCGGGACCGGCGAGGCGAACTCCGGGGTCCCGGGCCGCCTCCCGGAGTCGGGCGAGGCGGCACCCCACACGTCCCACGGGACGTTCCACAGGAGCGAAGCGATGAGGAGTCGGCGCCGGATCCTGGACAGCCTGGAGTCCGTCTATCGCGAGGCCTTCCAGAAGGCCGAGGAGGCCGGAGACCGGCAGGCCATGGCCCACCTGGACTTCGATTACCAGCGGGAACAGCTTCGCATGGAGGTCCTCCTGGACCTTCGGGAACTCCTTCTACCCCGGGAGGAGGATGGTGAGCCCGAGCCCTCACTCCTGGACCGGGCCGAGGCGCTTCGACGGATCGCCCGACTCCGATGACCGCGTCCGTCTCCGCCTTCCCATCCCCCTCTCCGCGCTCCTCCTACTCAGGGCCCAACCCATGAAGATCTATACCCGCACAGGGGATGAGGGGGATACGGCCCTGTTCGGCGGCGGCCGGGTGGGGAAGGACCATCCCAGGGTCCGGGCCTACGGGACGGTGGACGAGCTCAACAGCTTCCTGGGCCGGGCCCTGCTCTCCCTCGAGTGCCCGGAGATCCGGGAACGGTTGGGAGGTCTCCAGCACGACCTCTTCGCGCTGGGGGCCAATCTGGCCACCCCGCCCCGCCCCGATGGAGGGGCCCACCCCCATCTTCCTCCCCTTCCCCTCGCCCGGATCCATGCCATGGAGGAATGGATGGATGCCGCAGAAGAGGAACTCCCCCCCCTGCGGAACTTCATCCTTCCGGGGGGGAGCCCCGGGGCGGCGGACCTCCATGTGTGTCGCACGGTGTGCCGCCGTGCGGAGCGGATCGTGGTGGAGCTCGGTGGCACGGAGACCGGGCGGGAGGGGGGGGCGCCCGGCGGGGAGGCGGCGCCGACCTCCGATCCGCGGCTTCCCGGGGTCGTCCGCTATCTGAACCGCCTCTCGGACCTCCTCTTCACCCTGGCCCGGCTGGAGAACCACCGCGCCGGCGCCCCCGACGTGGAGTGGCGGAAGGACTCCGCGGCCGGGGAGGCCCCATGATCCGGCGCAGCTGGAGCCACCGACTTTCCGATGGGGCCCGGATCAGGGCCGACGTCCTCCTTCCCGACGGACCGCCCCCGGAGACGGCGGTGGTCCTGGTCCACGGCTTCAAGGGGTTCAAGGACTGGGGGTTCTTCCCCTCCACCGCTCAGGCCCTGGCGGGCGACGGACACGCCGCCATCTCGCTGAACTTCTCGCTGAACGGCATCGGGGACCGGCCCACGGAGTTCACCGACCTCGAGGCCTTCGGACGGAACACCCTCAGTCGGGAACTGGACGAGCTCCTCCTGGTCCTGGACGCACTCCGGGAGCCGGGACTCCTTCCCCTTCCGCCCCGGCGGATCGGGCTTCTGGGGCACTCCCGGGGCGGGGGGGACGCCGTGCTGGCGGCCGGGGAGCGCCCCCTGGACGCCCTGGTGACCTGGGCCGCCGTGGCCACCTTCGACCGCTGGTCCCCCGAGACCAAGGAGGAGTGGAGGCAGGCGGGGCGGATCTATGTGCTGAACGGGCGCACCGGGCAGCAGATGCCCCTGGACCTGTCGCTCCTGGAGGACTGGGAGGAGCACCGGGATCGCCTGGACATCGAGGAGGCGGCGAGGCGCCTCGAGGTTCCCTGGCTCGTCCTCCACGGCGAGGCGGACGAGGCGGTTTCCGCCCGGGACGCCCGGCGTCTGGCGGGGGCCGGAGCCCGTGGCCCCGTGCGTCTCCATCTGGTGGAGAGGGCGGGCCATACCTTCGGAGTGGGGCACCCCTTCACCGGACCCACCCCGGAGTACGAGGAAGTCCTCCGCCTTACCCGCCGGCACTTCCGGAAGCACCTCCTGGGGGAGGACGCCTGAAGGCGGGGCGGGAGGGGGAGCCCTCACAACGGGCCCGGCAGATGGGACGGCGGCTCGCCCGGGAGATGGAAGCGCAGGGCATTCCGCACCTGAAATCAGGGGCGGTCGTGGAGGGGTTTCGTCGAGCCCTCCTGTCTCGGGCCGGGGGTGTTCCCGATCCGGACGACCCCCGCCACCTGCACCCCGGTCGGACGGTCCTGGTCCTGCTCCGGGACGGAGGGGAGCGCGACCCGGATCTCCTGGCCCTCGCCCCGTACCTCGAGAGTGTGGACCCGGGACTGCAGCACGCCCTCCTCACCGACGCACCGGCGGGAGTGGCCCGTCTCCTCCGGGACCTGCCCGGGCTGCCCGGTGGCCTGGGGGCCCCGGTGGACCGGGACGGGGAGGGCGAGTGGATCGAGGCCCTGGTGGTGGCCGATGAGGGTGTGCGGCGCCTGGTGCTGGCTGAGCTCCTGGATCAGCTCCGGCACCTCCACGTCGCTCCCGGCCCGGATCATCCCCTGGGACATCCGGCCCAGGGAGGGACGCCCCGGCGACGACTCCTCCGACGGGTGGAGGAGGTTCTCCTCCCCCTGTCCCGCCGGACCGGAGGTGGGCTCGAGCGCCGTCTCGCCTGGTGGTGGAGCCGCGTGGGACGGAGGCTCCAGGGAGGGGTGGAGAGGGTCCGGGAAGGGGGATGAAGCCCGGCTCGGGAAGAGAAGGGGGAGGGGGTGGGAAAACCCTCTCCCACAGCGCTTCCGGGGGGCCGGAACCGCGCGGGCAGGACCCTTGCGGCCCCTCCGGCCTTCGTCCATTGTTACTTGCCGGACCGGCTCCGGCCCATCATCCTGCTCCGGGATCTCCCACCGTGCAGTGGTTCCAGCCGCACGGTGGGGACCCCGGAGCTTCTCCCGTCAGACGGACTGAATCATGGCATACATCATCACGGAGCCCTGCATCGGGACCAAGGACGCGAGCTGCGTCGAGGTCTGCCCGGTGGACTGCATCTACGAGGGCGACGATCAGTACTACATCCACCCGGACGAGTGCATCGACTGTGGGGCCTGTGAGCCCGAGTGTCCGGTACAGGCCATCTTCCCGGACACCGATGTTCCCCCCGAGTGGACCAGCTACATCGAGAAGAACGCGGTGCACTTCGACTAGGACGGCTCGGACGGGGGTCTCGTCAGAGGCCGCGCTCCCGCAGGCGCTCCAGGAAGGACGGGACCTCCGGGGGGGGCTGTCGGGGGCCCGATTGGGAGAGGGACCGCTCCCCGGGGAGCCGGGTGACCCGGAGCGCCAAGGCGCCCAGGGTGACGAGGGCGGCTCCCAGGATGGGAAGGGAGAGGGTGGCGCGCATGGG
>JBJHCB010000310.1:0-1520 GCA_050485805.1 Gemmatimonadota bacterium
GACCTACCCCCTCCCCGAAGCCCAGCTGGACCGCTTCATGTTCGAGCTCCGGATCGGTTATCCTTCCCGGGAGGAGGAGGAGGAGGTCGCGCTCCGCACCACCGGGGGGTCCCTCCCCGAGGTCCTCCCGGTGGTGGAGGCGCAGCGCCTGGTGCAGCTCCAGGGTCTGGTGCGCCGGGTGCCGGTGGCTCCCTCGGTGGCGGCCTTCGCCGTTCGACTGGTCCGGGCCACCCGCCCCGGGACGGCCGAGGCCTCGGAGATCACCCGCCGCTACGTGGCTTGGGGTGCGGGGCCCCGGGCCTCCCAGGCCCTGGTGCTGGGCGCGAAGGCCCGGGCCGCCATCCGGGGAGAGCCGGTGCCCACCTTCGACGACGTCCGCGCGGTGGCCTCGTCGGTGCTGGCCCACCGCGTGGTACCGAGCTTCGAGGCCGAAGCCGAGGGCGTGGACGCCCGGAAGGTGGTGGAGGAACTGCTGGAGGAGAGCCGCCGCTGGGGCTGAGGCCCGGAGGGTCCCCCAATCCGGAACCGATGGACAGTCGACGAAGTCGAAGGGCACTGAGGGAGGGAGACGACCAACCTCCGAGTAGGAGCGCCGGGTGAACGGGCTCCTCTTCGCACTCGCAGGGGCCATGCTCGTGGGCTCCGCACTCCTTTCGGCCGCCGAGCAGGCCATCTTCTCGGTGGGCCCCTCCCGCCTCCGGACCCTCCGGGAGGAGGGGTTCCGACGGGCCGAAGCCCTCCAGGCGGTCCGGGACCAGGCACCCGCCGTTCGGGCCGCCGTCTTCCTGGCCAACTCCCTCCTGAACGGTCTGGGCGTGGGGCTCCTGATCCTGGCCGCCTCGGTGGAGTGGGGCTTCGGTGGGGCTGCGATTGCGCTCGCTGCGGGGCTCGTGGGGGTGCTGGTCTTCGGGGAAGCCCTTCCCCGGCTGGTGGCCACCCGGCGCTCCATCCGCCTCGCCCTCCTCACCGCCCCCTTCCTGAAGGCCCTGGAAGGCGTGGCCCGGCCCCTCCTCATCCCCTTTCTGGGAATGGAGTCGCTCCTGCAGCGGCGAAACGGGGAGGGAGCCCCCTCCATGGAGGAGCGGGAGGTCCGGGAGCTCACCGAACTGGGGCGCCGGGAAGGCGTGGTGGAGGAGGACGAGCACCAGCTGGTGGAGCGGGCCTTCCGCATGGACGAGCTTGCGGCCTGGGACGTCATGACCCCCCGGGTGGACATCTTCGCCTGGAAGGACAGCCTCACCCTGGCCGAGGTCATCCCCCAGCTCCACACCGTCCCCTATTCCCGGGTCCCGGTCTTCGGGCAGAGCGTGGACGACATCACCGGGATCCTCTACGTCCGGGAGGCCTACGCCGCCTACGTGGCGGGGAAGCGGGACCTCCTCCTCTCGGAGCTCTCCCGGGATCCCCTCTTCGTCCCCGGGTCCCTCCCCCTCCCCCGCCTCCTCCGGGACTTCCAGGCCCGGAGGATCCACATGGGGATCGTGGCCGACGAGTTCGGGGGGACCGACGGCCTGGTGACC
>JBJHCB010000310.1:1530-3457 GCA_050485805.1 Gemmatimonadota bacterium
GGGGGAGATCGAGGACGAGACCGACATCTCCGAGGAATCCTTCGTCCGCCTCTCGCGAACCGAGATCGAGGTGGACGGGAGCATCGAGCTCCGGGAGGTGAACTACGTCTTCAACGTCTCCCTTCCCCACCTGGAACACCGATCCCTGAACGGGTTCGTACTGGAGGAGCTGGGGCGGGTCCCGGAATCCGGGGAGAGCCTGGAGGTTCCCGGGGTGGAGATCGAGATCCTGGACGCCACCGAGACACAGGTCCTCCGGGCCCGGCTGCGAAGGACCCACGGGGCCCCGGCGGAGGATCGCGGGGGCGCCGGCGCGGCCTGACCCCCCTCCCCCTCCTCCTTCCTCCCTCCTTCCCAGGACCGGTGCATGGCCCTCCTCATCCCCTTCAACGGCAAGCGCCCCCAGGTGGCGGAGGACGCCTTCCTCGCCCCCACCGCCGTCCTCATCGGGGACGTCCGGGTGGAGGCCCGGGCCAGCATCTGGTTCGGGGCGGTCCTCCGGGGGGACGATCCGGACCATCCCATCGTGGTGGGGACGGGGGCGAACGTGCAGGACGGCGCCATCGTCCACGTGGGGAACTGGGGGCCCACGGTGGTGGGGCCCGGGGTGACGGTGGGTCACGGGGCCATCTTCGAGTCCTGCGAGATCGGCGAGGGCACCCTGGTGGGGATGAACGCCGTCATCCTGCAGGAGGCGGTGGTGGGGAAGGAGTGCCTCCTGGCCGCGGGGACCGTGGTCCTGGAGCAGGCCGTCATTCCCGACCGGAGCGTGGTGGCCGGGGTGCCTGGAAAGGTCCGGAAGACGCTGGACGGCTCCGCGGCGGGGTGGGTGTCCCGGAGTGGAGGGCACTACCAGGAGCTCTCCCGGCGCTACCTGGCCCAGGGGGTGGACCGCCTCTCCTTCCCCATCCCCCGGGGGGTTGGGGGGGGAGAGGGCGGCGAGGGGGAGGATCCGTGAGCCCCGAGGACCCTCCCTCCCCCCGGCCGGCTCCCGGTCCCCCGGAACCCGCCCCCGCGTTCCGCTGCGACCTCTGCGGCGCCCCCATGCTGGACCGCCACTGCAAGCTCCTCTGTCTCCGGTGCGGGTATCAGCGGGACTGCTCCGACCCCTGACGCCCCACGTCTCCCACAGCCCCCGAATGCCCCTTCCCATGCCCGAATGCCCCTTCCCATGAAGGTCCTCGGCCTCCTCGTCGCGCTCCTCTTCGTCCCCCTGCCACCCGCCCCGCCGGGGTGGGTGGCCCCTGGGTCCACGGGGGCGGTCCTGGGGCCGGTCCGTGGGCCGATCGTGGGGCCGATGGTGGGGGCGATCCTGGGGCCGATGGTGGGAACCTTCCTGGAGGCGGGCCCGGGGGGGCTGGCGGCCCAGGTCCCGGAGCGGGTGATGGTGGGGGACACCCTCCAGCGGATCCGGCTGGTGGACGGGAGCACCCTCTTCGCCCGGGTGGTGGCGGTCGAAGGGGGGCGGGTGACGCTGGAGACCGCGGGCGGGGACCGGGTGGAGGTGGCGGAGGAGCGGATCCGGTCCGTGGCCCCCGCCCGGGGAAGGGTGGTGGACGGGGAGTTCTGGACCGACGACCCGAATCGGACCCGGCTCCTGGTCCTGGCACCCACCGGACGCACCCTGGAACCGGGGGAAGGGTACATCTCCTCGTTCTGGGGGATCCTCCCGTTCGTCTCCTACGGGGTGACGGACCGGGTCACCCTCTCCGCCGGGACGCCCCTCCTTCCCGGGTTGGTGGGCCGCGTGGCCTATCTCGCCCCCAAGGTCGGGGTGCACCAGAGACCGGGAATGGATCTGGCGGTGGGTTCCCTGGCCTTCTTCGCCACCGAGGCGGTGGGCGAGGGGTCCGTCGGACTCCTCTACGGCGTGGGGACCTTCGGGACCCCGGACCACTCCCTCTCCGCGGGGGCAGGGTGGGGGCTG